>JBKBXU010000295.1:0-5787 GCA_046313675.1 Cytophagaceae bacterium | reverse complement strand
AGGTCCAGGCCGGGGACTGCCTGTAGTTCATACAGGCTAATAAATGGGCCAATAAGCGCCCTGTATTTTATCATATTCGTTAGTTGCAGCTCAGAGAGGATAAACAAAGACGCTAGTTCGTCTCTTGTGGCAGCGTTAATATCCAAGGGGTTTAAGTGAAATTGGTATAAAGATTCATAGAGTTCCTCAAAATTGAAATCCTCGTTTTGCTCATTAAAAAGATCCAATATAAACAGGTCGATATCTACATGGCCCTTTGGCGGATGTTGGGCTATGGAATGCACGGTGTAGCAGAAAAAGATTGCCGTAAGAAAAAATGCTTTACGATTCATCTTTGACAAATTTCCAGGATAAGCTTAGTTGATAAATGGCGCCAAGGCTGTAATTAATGCCTGTTGCATAATCTATGCTCAAATTTTTCCGGTTTATTCCGATGCCGAAGTAGTTGACATAAGGTTCGGTTGTAAAGCCGGTTCGGGCGACAAAACATTCGTGAAATTTATATTCTATACCAGCCTTAAACATCGCTTTATAATCAATGTCTTTCTTTGTTTCAATAGTTAGTAGTAGTTTTTCATGTGGAAAATACGTGATTCCTAGTTTCATGACGGTCGGAATAGCCTCGTGCTCACTGATTTTTGCCCTGTTTATATTATATATGTGTGCGCCCATAGTAAGGTTGGGCAGGAGTTCGCTTATCCCACCCAGTTCGGCCACAAAAAATCTCCGGGAGCCAAACTGGTCAATGGACAGTTGAAGGCAATTGATTTTCATTCCCAGGCTTACCTGGTCAATTTTATGGCCATATCCCAGGCTCAGGTTCTGTACGTTGAAATATTCATCGCCGAATTTGTGTATGCCCATGGCGCTTACCCCTGTGGAAAGAGGCATGATGAAAGAAGCCCCCATTACATTAAGGGCACGAAGCCCGAAGCTATGCTGAAAGGTGGATGTAGCATAGCTGTTTTGCAATGAAGCAAGGCCTGCGGCATTGTTATAAAATGCCCACTGGTCAGATAGTGTTACCGAGGCATTTCCCATTCCGGCGGAACGCGCACCTGTAGGTCGCTTATCTCCACCATCGTTGGCAAATGTGTAATTTAAGGAACAGAAAAATAGTAACACAAACAAAAATGTAGAGAAACGGATAAACACGTCTTTCTGAACTTGGTTGAAAAATAGCTGGTAATTGGTTGTGTGTCACGAATTAAAAATAAAATTTTAAAATAAAAAAGATTTTTTTCAAGAAATCTGCGTATGAGTCCTAAGGCTTGGTATTATACTTGTATTATTCTAACTTTAACCTGGAATATGCAATAGGACTCATGACGAAATCTATCGCATAATCCAGGTTTAATTCGTATTTTAGGTAATTCATTTGAGTTTAAGGGAAACTCTGCTTCTGTTTTGTATAGAAGGAAATACATACATCGTTAACATTTAAATACTTTAAGAATGAAAAAAATATTCATACTATTTACCGTTTTGTTCCTGGGATCTTTCGCTTTACATGCACAAAACTCCAGTGGAAATATGAAAGTTGAAGAAACACGCGAAGCCCACTATCCGGATGGTGAAGATGCACTGGTAAATCATATTTTTTATGGCATAAAATATTCTCCGGCTGCCAAAGAAGCAAAGGCGCAGGGGACTTTATCTGTGATGTTTAATGTCAACCCCGACAGTACTCTGTCAAACATCCGTGTGCTTAACGATCCGGGACACGGCATAGGCGATAACGTGAAGGAAATTTTGGGAATGGTGAAATTTATTCCGGCAATGGCAAACGGCATTGTGATCCGTTCGCAGGTAATGATGAATATTCCATACAGAGCTCATTAATTATATTTATGAAAGTCAGTTTCTTAATACTTTTACTTACCCCATTCATGGCTTTTGCTCAGATGAAGCAGGAGTTTCATGATAATAACGTCCTTGCTGCTGAAGGTATGTTGAAGGGCGGCATGAAATCAGGCCATTGGAAATACTATGACCTGAATGGGAAGTTGGTTACCGAAGGTGACTATGTAAACAACCTGGAAGAAGGCTTGTGGAAAGAGTATACCGAAGATGGTAAAATTTCTGTTGAAGGAGAATATAAAGCCGGAAAGGAGCATGGGCTATGGAAAGAATATTTTGTAAATGGGACTGTAAAGGTCGACGGTAATTTTCGTGAAGGTAAACGAAATGGAGCCTGGAAAGAATATTATTCCAATGGCCAACTTTCTGTGGAAGGGACTTTTGAGGATGAAAAGAAAACAGGACACTGGAAAGAGTTTTATAAAAATGGACAGGTAAAAATTGATGGTTTTTTCAAAGACGGAAAGCGGGATGGAGAATGGAAAGAATATTTTGAAAACGGAAAACTTTACTTTGAATCAGTGTATTCCGACGATCAACCCAATGGGATGACGAAAAAGTATTACCTGAGTGGGGCATTGAAAAGAGAGGGTGCTTATAAAGAAGGCCTGGAAGATGGTGTGTGGATAGAGTATTATGCCAATGGAAAGCCCGCTCAAAAAGGAAGTTATAAAGAAGGTGAAGAAGAGGGGATTTGGACGGAGTATTACGACAATGGTAATGTTAAAGCATCCGGGTCGTACAGGAAAAATGCACTTGACGGAGAGTGGAAGCACTTCTACGAAAACAATGAAATGAAATCCCATGAAGTATGGAAGGAAGGAAAGCTGATTGCTGTTAAAACCTGCCTCGATACCAAGGGTTTACCATTGGATTGCGGTTCTATAAAAGATGGAAATGGGCTAAGAAAGAACTACGATTACCTTGCCCGGCTGGTGTCGGAAATTACCTATAAAGACGGTGTTCCGGATGGCCCTGCAAAATCTTATTATACCAATGGAAAGCTAAAGGCGGAAATCAACTTTAAAAATGGGAAAGAAGATGGCCCTGTAAAAGAGTATCATAAAAATGAGAACCTTGCTTCCCTTACCATTTATGTGGATGGGAAAGAGCATGGGCCTTATAAAGAGTATTTTGAAAATGGTAAAATACAAGTCGAAGGATTTTATAAAAACGGTTTGGAGGATAGCCTGTGGCATGAATACCATGACAATGGAAAATTGCTGAGTGAGGGCTATTATTTAAACGGATATCCGGAAGGCCTATGGTTTGAGTATTGGAATAACGATACTCTGGCCGCTACAGGATACTATGTAGATGGTAAGCAGGAAGGTATATGGCGTGAGTTTTATATTGAAGGATTGATGTCAAGCAAAGGTGCTTTTGACCAAGGTGCAAAAACAGGCTTTTGGAGGAGCTGGCATGAAAACGGAAAACCGGCTATGGAAGGTTATTTTATTGATGGCCTGGAAGACGGAAACTGGAAGATCTATCATGAAAACGGAAAAATTGAATCAGAAGGTGCTTATGCCGCCGGCCTTGAGGTCGGGATTTGGAAGGAATATCATCTCAACGGTAAGCTCGCCGCTCAGGGAGAATACATCATGGGCGAAGAAAATGGTAAATGGGTATACCATTATGATAACGGCCAGTTAAAGCAGGAAGAAGTATGGGATAACGGCAAGTTGGTCAATGTACTGAATATTTATTCTTCAGCCGGTAAGACCCTGCTTAAAGGGAGCTTCCGGGATGGAAACGGTGTGTTAAAACAATACCATGACAATGGAAAAGTTGCGGCAGAAGGGCCATTTAAAGATGGTAAGCCTAACGGAAAGTGGCGGTATTATCATCCAATGGGTTCGCTTAGCGGAGAAGGAGAGATGAAAGAAGGTAACAGGGAAGGGTACTGGAAGTTTTATTTTGATACAGGAAAATTAGAAGCCGAGGGGTCTTATACAGAGGATGATATGTCGGGCGTATGGAAATTCTATGATCAGGGAAAATTACGTGAAACCAAAAACTTTGATGAAGAAGAAGAGCTGGATCTGTAGTATTGTACTTGTTCTGACTACCTTATCGACTTTTGCTCAGGAAAACAGTCAGGAGTTTTATGACAATGGAAACCTAAGGTCTGAGGGGCAACTTCTGAATGGAGAAAAAGAGGGGGAGTGGAAATTTTATTATCCGGATGGAAGCCTTAATACCCTGGAATCTTATAAAATGGGATTGCTCAATGGTAAGTTAAAGACCTACGACCGGGAGGGTAATCTTATTGCGCTGGAAAACTGGCTGGAAGGCATAGAGGAGGATTCTTCCATAAGTTATTATTCCAACGGACAAGTAAAAAGAGCCGGAGTGTTTGAAGGAGGTCTGTATGAAGGCCAGTGGAGCAGTTGGTATGAAAGCGGCCAGATAAAAAGTATAGGAAATTATGTTTTAGGCAAGCCCGATGGTTTTTGGGAGTTTTGGAATGAGCAGGGCGTAAAGACCTACGAAGGCTATTATAAAGCCGGAATTGAGAATGGCCACTGGAAATTTTTTGATAAAAAAGGTAATCTTGAATTTGAAGGGGAAATGAAGGATGGCGAACGGGTAGGAGAGTGGAAAGTTTATACATCCAAAGGTAAGGTGAAGCGGACGGTGGTTTATTGATTACTACGCTTTCGGGATGCTGATGCCGGGCAGGACGTATAACAGCCAGGACTACCGTTACGGCTTCAACGGCAAGGAGAAAGACCCTGAAGGAATGGGCGGTGGAGGAACTACCTATGACTACGGGTTCAGGATATACAATCCTCAAATTGCGAGGTTTTTGAGTATTGATCCACGTGGAGGTCTTATGCCAAGATGGTCTCCGTATGTTCATACATTTGATAATCCCATACTTCATATAGATATTGACGGACAGATTCCATGGCCATTGGCTGGTACCAAAGCGGTTAATAAACGAGATCATGCTGATGGTGCATGGGGATTAAAAAATACAGTAGTAAGAACATCTACCTATCAAGATACTCAAAGACCGAAAGGTGCTAGTAATCCTCATATTGGTATTGATTACAGAGCTGAAGTTGGTACCCCGTTTTATTCATTAGGTGATGGAGTTGTTCAAGCAATTGGTCAGACATCACGTGGTGCAAAATATATTATTGTTGAATATGCAAATGGTGATAAAATCAGGTTTCTGCATATTTCTTCTACAGCTAAAGGATTAAAAGTAGGAGATAAAGTAAATGAGGGTCAATATCTCGGGTCTACAGGAAAAACCGGGACTAAACATCCTCATTTGCATGTTGATGGAGTCAATAAAGATGGAGAAGAAATTGACCCTGAAGGAATGAATTATGGGAAATATACTGCTGAAGAATGGTTTGGGGATGGTTTAAAAGATGATAAAATCGAAAGATCTAAGGTTATGATGCAAAAGGTGAAGAATTTAAAAGTTATGCTTGAAGAAATAAATGACATTTATGACCAACTAGAAGAAGATGAAGAACAAAGTACAGAAGAAAGTGAGACAGATTTATAATTCATTTTTATTAATAATGATTATTTTTTGGGGGTGCGGTTCTTCCGAAAAAGATAATATAAATAATGTGTCTATTGAAAAAGATTGGCGTAAAGATGTCTCTAAAGATAGTGTCAAAGATGTTGAAGGCTTACCTAGTTCAAAAGATGATCTTATTGAAACTAAAATTGAGCATAATGATAAAGTTTTGTTAGAACCTCCTTTAATTGTCCATAATTTAGGAGTTAATAATCTGGTTTTAGGATCTTATTTAAGGAACATTGTATCAGAAACGTTAAATGTAAAGGATACTTTGATTGAGGAGGAAGCAACTTGGCGCGGTAAGGCAATTTTTTCAAAAAACCATTTGTTATTTATTGCGGAAGCCAATTGGAAAAATGATTCTATTGTTTCGCGTA
>JBKBXU010000294.1:0-5861 GCA_046313675.1 Cytophagaceae bacterium | reverse complement strand
TTCGGTAACGCTTACCCTAACTACGACCGGAAACCGTGGCTGTCCACCTTCTGATGATCAAATGATCATCATCTTCACCGATCCACCCCAGGTGGACGCAGGGCCTGACCAGGAAATTTGCGCCAACAATTCCGAAGCACAATTAAATGCCAGCACCATTAATGCGGACGGCGCTATGTGGTCCGGAGGAAACGGCTTGTTCCTGCCCGACCCTTACGCATTGGATGCAGTATACATCCCAACTCAGGAAGAAATAGATAATGGCTTCGTAATTTTAACAATTTCAACCATCGGTGCCGGAAATTGCTTGCCTGTGACAGATCAACTTAGACTTGACTTCACTCCGGGTCCCGAAATTCTGGCATCCGATGTGACGGTTTGTGCCAACAATGCTGAAGCCCAACTAAGCGCAACTGTCCAGGTTGCAACAGGTGTTACCTGGTCAGGAGGAAACGGAGTATTTTCCTCTCCTAATTCCCTAAACACAAACTACACCCCTACCACTCAGGAAATAACAAATGGTTCAGTAAATTTAACTGTAACGTCAACCGGAAATGGCGATTGCCTTCCTGTGTCGGAACAAATAACATTAACGATAACCCCTGAGCCTTTGGTAAATGCCGGAGATGACAGAACCGTTTGTGCAAATAATGCCACAGTAACGTTAAATGGTTCGGTACAAATTGCTACCGGGGGTGTTTGGTCGGGAGGAAATGGACAATTTTCCGACCCAAATTCCCTTACTTCCACCTATACCCTTTCACAAGGAGAAATTGATAACGGATCAGTAAGTTTAACACTTACATCAACCGGAAATGATGATTGCTTGCCGGTTACCGATCAAATGACCATCAATGTCACTCAGGCACCCATCGTTGATCCTGGCCCAAATGTTACTGTTTGTGGCAACAATCCGTCGGTAACCCTTCAGGGAACGGTAGAAAATGCAGGTGGAGGAAGGTGGTCTGGTGGGGACGGAACCTATACACCAAACCAGGAATCTTTAACCATTATTTATACACCATCACCTTTAGAAATTCAAAATAATGTTGCATTTCTGTTTTTAACCAGTACTGATAATGGCAATTGCCTTTTTGATCGGGAGTCCGTTTATATTAGCATACAACCTGCACCTGAGGCAAACGCCGGCCCGGATGTAACTGTATGTGCTAATAATGCCACCGTTTCTTTAAATGGATCGGTAGAAATAGCATCTTCAAGCCTTTGGACAAGTTCAGGAACCGGAAGTTTTACAGACGCTTCTGAAGCTGTTACAAGTTATATCCCTTCGGAGGAGGATATTGAAAACGGTACGGTTACCCTGACATTAACAGCCTTCAGGGATCCATGTAATCCTATTTCTAATGACAAGATCGTTACCATTCTGCCTGCTCCAATCGTTGATGCAGGCCCTGACTTCCCGGGTTGTGGGATAGCCGTAGAAGTACCATTGAATGGAACTGTGGAAAATGCCGGCGGTGGAATTTGGTCAGGAGGAAATGGAAATTACACACCTGGCTCGGATAATCTTGAAGCTACATATGTTCCAACCCAGGCTGAATTAGATGCAGGTACGCTCGTTCTAACACTAACATCTACCGACAATGGTTTATGTCTGCCGGTTTCGGATCAGAAAATGATTTGGCTGGTACCTCCTCCACAGGCAGAAGCTGGCCCTGATCAGACTGTTTGTGCCAATAATAGTCAAGTAAGTTTAGATGGATCGGTTATTGGCGCAGGTGGAGGAAGGTGGATAGGAGGCTCTGGGACGTTTATACCTGACAGAAATTCTCTAAATACTCAATATACCCCTACGATGGCTGAAATTACAGCCGGATCAGTAGTCCTTACTTTGAGAAGTACCGGAAATGGAGATTGTCCTCCAAGTGAAGATCAAATGACTATCAACATTACTCCGGCTCCTATTGTTAATGCCGGACCGGATAGAAATGTTTGTGCAGACAATCCTACTGCAAACTTATCAGGTTTAGTAACAAATGCCGGAGGAGGAACCTGGTCGGGGGGGCAAGGCACCTTTGGAAATATAAACAATCCAATAACAACTTATACACCAAGTGCTCAGGAAATTTCTAATGGTTTTGTCATTTTAACCTTAACCTCCACCAACAATGGGAACTGCCTACCGGTAAGAGATAACATGCAAATTACCATACGGCCTGTACCTGTAGTAGATGCAGGACCAGATCAGGTTGTTTGTGGAATTGAAACCCAGGTAGAACTAAATGGCTATATTTCCAATGCAGGAGGAGCATCATGGTCGTCCAGTGGGAATGGAACATTCGATAATACAACAAGCCTTACGACCATTTATCACTCCACAACAGAGGATGTGGCGAACGAAGAGATAATAATCACCTTAATTTCGACCTCCACTGGAATTTGTACACCACGAACAGACAATATGACCATACGATTCACACCAGCACCTGAGATAAATGCAGGGTCAGGTAAAATCGTATGTACCAATTCCTTTCCTGTCCAACTTGAAGGTTCCGGAACCAGTGGTACCTGGTCAGGAGGGGGCGGGATCTTTTCTCCGGGCCCTGGAGCTTTAAATGCCCGCTATACCCCAAGTCAGGATGAAATTGATGATGGATCCTTTACACTTACCTTAACTACCAATGCAACAGCTCTGTGTCCTCCCATCTCCGATGATGTAACCATTACCATCCCTCCAGGCCCAGTGGCTGATGCAGGACCGGATCAAAATGTCTGCGGTACAGAAAGTATAACCTTGAGTGACCCTTCAGTTACTAATGCTAGCGGAGGTACATGGACAAGCAACGGAACCGGTATCTTAACAAATCAAAATACCTTAACCCCTACCTATACGCCCTCAGAGGATGATATTATTTCTGAGAGAGTAATTCTTACACTTACCACGACGGGAGTACATGCGGATTGTCCGCCTGTTCAGGATCAGATGATTATAAATATTACTCCACCGGTACATTTAAATGCAGGAACTACTCAAACGATTTGTGCAGACATTGCAGAACCAATAAATCTGAATGGCACCGTAAACAATGCGTCATCACTTACCTGGTCAACGACAGAAGGCAGTGGCTTAATTACAAATGCTAATTCCATAAATGCCACCTATACCTTATCAGAACCAGATCGTTCCTTAAATTCCATTGAGTTTACCCTTACCACTGATCCAACTGGAGCATGTGGTTCGGAAAGCCAAAACTTTACGCTTAATATAAATCCAGCTCCTACTGTTTCTGTCACTCCAGTATGGCCAGTTTGCAGCACAACAGGAACAATTAATCTGTCAGGCTCATTTACAAATACTTCAGGTGCAACCTGGTCGAGTACCGGAACCGGTGCAATTGCTGACAGAACTATCCAGAATACAAGTTATTCGGTTTCCCAAACCGACATTAACAATGGTTCGGTAACTTTCAGATATACGACTAATCCCATCGGTTCATGCGATGTTTATCAAGATGAATTTACCCTGACCATTGTTCCTGAATCAAGGCTTACACCAGGGCCAGACCAAACCCTGTGCAGTAACAATTTACAGACAATCAACCTTAATGGTACAGTAACCGGAGCACCAGGGGCGGTTTGGAGTCACAATGGTAATAGTACGCTGAGTGACCCTGCAAGCTTAACCAGTTCTTATACCCCTAATACAGACGATGCCAATGCAGGCCAGGTGATATTTACCCTTACAAGCGACGACAACGCCCCTTGTCCGGTTGTAACAAGGCAAATGCAGTTAAACTTCACCCCTTCGCCTGAAATAACACCGGGACCTGATCGTACCATTTGTGCAGATGCCAATGGCGTCTCATTAAGCGCCTCTGTTGACGGAGCTTCGGGCTTAGCTTGGAGCCACAATGGACATGGGTCTTTATCAAGCTCTACCTCTTTCTCACCGGTTTATTCCCTGGCTCCACTGGATCGTGATGAGAATGAAATTCTGTTTACCATAAGCTCTACCGGAAACGGAAATTGCCTTCCTGTGAGTGAAACGCTAACACTAACAATTGTACCAAGGCCCACCGTTCATCCGGGCGATGAAACCGAGATTTGTGCAGATGCTTTACCGCTGCAATTGCAGGGTACTTCCTCTACCGGAAGTGGTCGATGGACAACAACGGATGGATCAGGAATATTTTCCCCTGACCCAACTGATCTAAACGGTCAGTTTTTCCCATCTCAGATACAGATAAATAATGGTTTTGTCACCATACGACTTACCTCAACCAACAATGGTCTCTGCCAGCCGGTAAGTGCCCTTGTAACTCATGATGTTTATGCTTCGCCTTATGTAAATGCAGGCCCTAATCAGACTGTTTGTGCATCCGTAAATAATGTAAGCTTATCGGGAGAAGTAAATGGGACTATTAATTATACCTGGACAACTTCTGGCGATGGAATCATTCATAGTCCAACCAATTTAAATTCCTTGTATACCCCCGGGATCAATGATTTGGATAATGGGGTAGTGACATTAACCCTGACGGCAACACTTCCTGGGTGTGCCCCCCGTTCCGATATTGTCAGGATTTTCTTTGAAACTGCCCCAACAGCAGATGCAGGAAATCCCATGGAGGCTTGTATAAACGATGCCGGAATCAACCTTAGCGGTTCCTTCAGTAATGCGAATGGCGCTTTCTGGACATCTCCTACCGGTGGAAATTTCTTTCCGGGGCCAACGAACATGAATAGTACCTATAACTTCACGCAACAAGACAAAAATAATTTAAGTGTGACCTTAACGTTGACAACTTCTTCTTCGGCAACAAGTGTTTGTCCACCTGCAAGCTCTACGGTTACCATCAATATCACTCCTGAAATACCAACCGTAAACGCAGGGCCGACCACTATGTGTACAGATGAAACAGCAATTTCACTGGCCGGACAGGTAAATCATGCAAGTGGAGGAGTTTGGTCAACCAGCGGATCAGGTACTTTCTCTCCAAATGAATCAGATTTGAATGCCGAGTACATTCCATCTATTCCTGATAGAAACAATGGTACTGTTACATTAACTTTAGAAACGACAGGAAATGGTGGTTGCGCACCTGTAACAGACCATATTATTCTGCATATTACTCCCGGACCTTCTGTAACTACAGACCCGGATCAGATTATCTGTGCTGATGTTACAACTGTTAATATCAACGGAACAATAACTCCTGCGGGTGGTGGTGGTACCGCCGTTGCCTGGACATCTTCCGGAGGTGGGGCTTTTTCTCCTCAAAACGCAACCAGTTCAACGTACAGGCCATCTGCCATCGATTTTTCCAGAGGGTATGCTTACCTGGTTTTAACCTCCACCGACAATGGTAGTTGCTTACCAGCAACTGATACACTGGAACTTACAATAACTCCAAGACCACGCATCAATGCAGGACCAGACAGGTTCATTTGTGTGGACGACGCAACGATTGATTTGCAAGGCTCGATCCAGGCAGTTGCCACTGGTGGTGCATGGTCAGCACCGGCAGGAACAGGAACTTTTTCGAACCATTCAGCCAATGGGCTAAATGCAACCTTCATTCCATCTGCTTCGCAAATGGTTTCTGGAAATGAAGTTATACTAACGCTAACAAGTACTGGAAATGGTGACTGTAACCCGGTAAGCGACCAAATGAAAGTTACGGTTACCCCTCCCCCTACAGTGGATACCGGAGATGATTTTACCTTTTGCACGGATGTTGTTGCGATCAGGTTAAGTGCGGAAACAACACATTCTTCCGGTGGGGTATGGTCCAGCACTGGTACAGGACAGTTTTCTGACCTAAATTCACCAAATTCTAGGTATATTTTTTCTACTACAGATCGTGTACCGGGCAACAGCATCGTATTCACCTATACAG
>JBKBXU010000293.1:0-5871 GCA_046313675.1 Cytophagaceae bacterium | reverse complement strand
TATCTATGTGGCTCACATCAAGAAGCTTTTGGACGAACCTAATATTCGGACCATTCATGAATCGCTTACTCCCCGTTTGGGAGGACTTGCAATCTTTGCCGGATTTACTTCATCATTAACTATTTTCGGAGAATTGTCAAACGGCGTTCAACAATTGATGGCTGCCTGTATTATTATCTTTTTTATTGGGCTCAAGGATGATATTGTGAGTGTATCGGCATTTAAAAAGTTTTTTGTTCAGGTTTTGGCAGCCGGCATTATAATGTTTATTGCCGATATTCGAATTACCAGCTTCCAGGGTGTTCTGGGAATTTATGAGTTGGAAGCAGGTATTAGTTACCTCTTTACATTTATTGTTATTATAGGCATTACCAATGCTATTAATCTTATAGACGGACTTGATGGACTTGCCGGAACAATTATATTTATTATCAGCTCTGTGTTTGGTGTTTTCTTTCTTATTTATGGTGGTGAGATGTACGCAGTGTATGCTTATGTGGCATTTTGTCTGATGGGCGGGGTTGCTGGTTTTCTTCGTTATAATCTTCATAAAGCCATTATTTTTATGGGAGATACCGGATCCCTGGTCTGTGGTTTTATCGTTTCAGTTCTGGCTATACAATTTATAGAAATGCGAGCTGTAGACAATGCGCCTGCGATATCTTTGGCAGTGTTGTTTATCCCTATTTTGGATACCTTAAGAGTTTTTGTGCTTAGGATAGCTGCCGGCGTTTCCCCTTTTTCTCCGGATAAAAATCATATTCACCATCGCATGATGAGCTTTGGGTTTTCTCAGATTTTTACGGTGGCTTCCTTAGGGGTATTGAACTTAATTGCCATTGTATTGGTAATAAACTTATCGTTTATGGAAAATACAGCCTTGATAGGTATTTTAGTTATTCTGGCAATTATTATAACGTTTGCGATTGAACTATTTTCGGGCAAATCAAAATGGGAAACATTAGAATGAGATTCCCGATATTCTTAATTGGTTTTTTATTTTTCTTCTCAGGGGCTATGAATGCTTTTGCAGTAGAAAAAGATGTTATTGTGGCAGAGCTCCATAATTCATGGTTTCACTATGATCATGATAATTCAATTACTCCGGATATAGGAAACTCCTCCGATTATAAATTTCAATACATTAATGGAAGCAGGCATGGTGTTTTTGATCTAAGCTTTAATGCTTCACCACAGCTTTCTGTCTTTCTGGATCAGCAACTTATTTATAAGAACACCAGTGGGCAATGGGAAGAAGTAAAGCTGCCGTTAAGAGACTTTATTGGTCATAATACCACAAAGGCTCTGTTAGCCGTTCATGATCCATCGATGAAGTTTTCCCCATACTTTTATATAAGTAAACCATCACCGTACAATTTTTCTGAACCGGAAACCGGAAATAATTATTTTACCAGAGATAAAAGGCCATTTCAGGATTTAACGCTTTTGGTCTTTTTTGCCATATTAACTATGGTTGCAGTGGTTAGAAGCAGGTATCCGAGACGATTCAGAGAGTACATTAGTTTGAAGAATCTTTTTGTGGTACCCGATGACCTTGACAGTGGATTGCGGGGTGCAGGTTTTTCTTTCTGGGTCTTACTTTTAATTAATGTACTTATATTTTATCTGCTGTTTTTATTTATGCACACCTTCTCAGGCAAAGAGATGGTTTTTTTGACAAATTGGGAGATTGATACTTTTTGGGGTTTCTCAAAACTGGCAGGCTTCCTACTGTTGCTTCTGTTTCTCAAGTTTGTGTATTTACAAATTGTTGGTGGGGTCTTCAAAGTTGGAACCGTTATTCAGGCCCAGTATCTTGAATTCATTAAAATATTGTCATTGGGAAATTTTCTTGTCCTGATGGGATTGATATTCAGTAATTCCTCAAAAATTTTCAGAATAGAAATTTCTTACATTTACTTTTTTTATGTTTTTCTTATAATTATGTTATTTTTTCTGGTGAAATCCGTGTTTCTTATTTTTAAATATTCCTCATTTAGAAATTTCTATTTATTTTCTTACCTTTGCGTTTCAGAAATTCTCCCTTTGTTCGTTATTATTAAAATATTAATAAATAATCTAAAATTTATTTCTCTTAATATTTCTTTCTTTTTATAAATAAAATCCTCTCTAATACATAAATAATGACATTTTTTGAAGGAATAAACAGGTTTGCTAAATAAATAGTATTAAGAATGAGTGCAATACAGACCCAGGAAAATAAAGAAAGACTTACAAAAGTTTCTAGTATTCTTGTATCCCAGCCACAGCCTACTGATGATAAGTCTCCGTATTTCGTGTTGGCGGAAAAGTATAATTTAAAAATTGATTTTCGACCATTTATTGGTGTGGAGTCTGTTGCTCTGAAAGATTTTAAGAAAGATAAGATCGACATCCTTTCCCACACTGCAGTAATATTTACGAGCAGAAATGCGGTTGATAATTTTTTTAGAATTTGTTCTGAATCCAAGATCGATGTCCCTGCTGATATGAAGTATTTTTGTATTTCAGAACAGACGGCTAATTATCTTCAAAAGTATATAGTCATAAGAAAAAGAAAGATATTTACCGGTCATAAGACGGCTAAAGATCTTGAAGAGATATTAAAGAAGCACAAAAATGAAAATTTTTTGTTTCCGTGTTCTGATATTCGGAAAGATGACATTCCTTCATTCCTGGCAAAAAACAATATTAAACATACAGAGGCGGTTATTTATCGGACTGTAGCGAGTGACTTATCGGATCTTGCTGATGTAAACTACGATATTATAGCTTTCTTTAGTCCCTCGGGGATAAGTTCATTGTTTGCTAATTTCCCTGACTTTCAGCAAAATAGTACGAGAATTGCAGCATTTGGCCCCACTACGGCAAAAGCAGTAAGGGAAGCTGGTTTGATTTTAGATATTGAAGCTCCATTGCCTAATGCTCCGTCAATGACAGGTGCACTGGAAGTGTATATTAAGAAAGCGAACAACATAGAATAATTTTTTCCGTATAAGCATTATCATTTGTGAAGTTTAAAAAAAATAAGATTTAAAAAATTATTTTTTTTAAATAAATATTTTTATTTTTAATATTGATTTAAAAAGAAAACGGCATTTGTTTATATGAAACAAACCAAACACGTATTAATTCTAATATTCTTAGTATTAATAGTTAAGACATCCTTTGCTCAGCAGGACGCTCAGTTCAGCCAGTATATGTTTAACAGTCTTTATTATAATCCCGGCTTTGCAGGGGTAGAAGGTGTTACCAGGTTTACTGGTATTCACAGGACACAATGGTTAAACTATCAGCCTACACTTTATGATGGAGTTGCTCCTCAATCCACAATCATTAGCGCATCCACGCCATTTCCAAAACAAAAAATGGGTGTAGGAGGTTTCCTTATGGTTGATCGCCTGGGGCCTTTAACGACCCTTAATTTTGATATTTCTATATCAAAGCATGTTAAGATCGGGACAGGTACTTTGGGGCTTGGTTTGAGCGGTGGTGTTTTAAACCAAAGAATCAATGCGAATGATTATATAGTAGTTGAACAGGAAGATCCGGTTTACCAGCATTTAAGACAAAATGGCAATATTTCACAAGTAAGGCCGGATTTGGCAGTAGGTGCCTGGTATCACCACAAGAAATATTATTTTGGAGCCAGTTTTAATCACCTTGTCCGTTCCAGATTTTCTTTTGGTTTAGATCAGATTCGCTCTCAGTTAAACAATCACCTGTATATAACCGGTGGATATAATTTCCAGGTATTGCCTAATCTTGTGGTTACTCCTTCTGCGTTTGTACAGTCTGATTTGAATACCCTGACCTATTTATTTGGGGCTATAGCGACCCTGGATGAAAGACTTTATGCAGGTATTAATGTCAGACAATCGTTTGCAGAGAGAGTGGCAGGTACAAACGAAGGCAGGAGATTGTCGAACGATGATATTATATTTTTGGTAGGAGTTAATGTGCTTAAGAATGCACAAGGAGTAGACGCATTACGAATTGGCTATGCTTTTGATTTTGTGACGAGTGGGGTGGATGCTAAGAAGAGAACTTCACATGAGATAATGCTCTCATATTTAATTCCTAATCCTTTTGGTGTTGCTGCTCCTCCGGTAAGAACTCCGAGGTACAGACATGACAATTAAAGGATTTTATTCATTTATATTAGATAATTGATAAAAAAACTTGCATTTGTTCAAGATTATAGTTAAATTGTAAAACTTTTTTCGTATTAAATGGTAATAAATTAAGTTTTTGTTGTCCTTTAGTAATAATTAGAAAAAAGTTCCGTTTATTTGCATAATAAATTGTATATATATTAGAAAAAAAATATATTTAGAAGCCTATTTAATAGTTTTTAAGAAAGTAAATTAAACTCGGAAGTTATGAATAAATTAAGTGTTATTAGTAAAGTATGCTTTTTTGCATGCTTGGGAGCTGTTTTTGTGCTTCAAAGCTGCGGAAGAGGGCCTGATGGTGGAGGAGATCTGATAGGTGTGCCAAACAGGGAAGGTTGGGTTATGACCGTTCCTTATGGTATGACTACATGTCCTTCCGGAACATTCCACATGGGCCAGGCAGATGAAGATGTTCCTGCAACCCAAATCAATCTCAACAAGCAGATCACCATTGGTGGGTTTTACATGGATGAAACCGAAATTACCAATAACGAATACAGACAGTTTATTGATGTAATGCTGGCTGACTCAGTTGAAGCACTGGGAGAGCAGTACATTATGACTGAGCTTTATCCGGATACGACTGTTTGGGTTAGAGATTTCTCTCACCACATGGGCGATCCTATGATGGAGTATTATTATGCACACCCTGCTTTTGATGAATATCCTGTAGTAGGTGTTAACTGGTTTGCAGCAAGATATTTTTGCGACTGGAGAACCAAGCACATGAACAACTGGAGAGCCGAGCAAGGCCTTTTCAAAATGCCAAACTTCAGACTACCTTCCGAAGCAGAATGGGAATATGCTGCAAGGGGAGGAAGAGACATGGCTAAATATCCTTGGGGTAACCCATACATCAGAAATGCTAAAGGATGTATGCTTGCCAACTTCAAGCCAGGAAGAGGAAACTATTATGATGATGGTTTCATGTACACATCTCCTGTTGCATCGTACTTCTCAAATGATTTTGGTCTTTATGATATGGCTGGAAACGTTTCTGAGTGGTGTGAAGATGCTTACTATGACGCTGCAGTTCCTGTAGTTTGGGATCTTAACCCAACTTATTACAATGATGACGAGCCTAGAAAAATTATTCGTGGCGGATCCTGGAAAGACATTGCTTACTATCTTGAAACAGGTACAAGAACCTTCGAATATCAGGATACTGCAAAATCTTATATAGGTTTCCGTTGTGTTATGACTTATCTGGGAAGATCCTCCGGATCTGAATTTTAAGAATGTAATAAGTCATGCATAATTCCGTTTGTAATTTCAAATCAAATTCAATAAAAGGTAAATTGTTAAACAAATTAAATCTTTAAAACAATGAGTAAAAGTAAAGGTGGATTCTCAGATTACTTATTTAACAAATTCATGCCAATGCTTTATGGCCTTGGTGCAGCAGTTGTTATCATAGGTGCGATGTTTAAAATCATGCACTGGCCATTTGCCGGCCCCATGCTTGTAGTAGGTTTGAGTACAGAGGCAATTATTTTCGCCTTCAGTGCATTCCAACCAATACACAAAGACCCGGATTGGGCAAGAGTATATCCTCAGTTAGCTGATGATTATGATGGATACGATGATGAAGACGAAGCAACTGGTACTTCTGTAACTAAGAAACTTGATGAAATGATGGCTGATGCTAACATTAATCAGGATGTTATCAGCAGACTAGGTAGTGGCTTAAGCTCTT
>JBKBXU010000292.1:0-5922 GCA_046313675.1 Cytophagaceae bacterium | reverse complement strand
AAATAAACCAAGGGAAACCGCCACTATGCTTGCCATCAAATGTATCCGTGCATTGTTTTCTGTTTTTAATAAAGTTCGGAGGCCATGAAAGGCATAACGAAAACTTTTAATGCATTTAATTATCATACGATTTCTGTTTATCAGTTTCCATAAAACTTATTAGTAGGGCATATATGAAGAACATAAGTAGTGAGAAACCCAATGTTATTCCTATGGCCGTTTTATCTGCTGTGTGATAAATGGCATCCATTAGCAGGTTTTTTGTGTTGAAAAAGATATCCCAACTATTCCAACGCAAAACCCGGCCCAGGTATATACCATATCCTGAAAGGAACAAGACAAAAGTGACAATGATCCAGGAAACTCGGCTGTTTACTATTTTTTGACATGCTTCATGGACGAAATGCAAGGAGATTAATCCACAAAGAAGTCCTGTTACAGCAAACGAGAATAGCAGAAAAGCGTCATACCAAAGTGGTATAAGCTGAGTTTCTTTTAAGTGAATAAAGTCAGTAATTAGATAGGGTGCATTGGGAAAAAAGAGCAGCCACATAATTCCCAGGCTAAGCATGAGGAAATACCTCCCCGGATATCTTTTGCTTACCTTATAAAGTTTATAAGCCAGTCCCAGAGGGATGAGGGCCAGGAATAAATTCCATATTAGAAATATATACATGAACTGATGCGTCAGGTATACTCTTATTGCAAGCAGCACGCAACACATGGCAGACATGCCTAAGAGCAGGGCTATTACCCGCAATTTATTATTCTGATTTAATTCTTGTACTTTCATTATAGTTTTGGGTTTTATTTAGTTTTTCAAGTTGTTTAATGTATCCTCTGGCCAGTATTAAAGGAATCAGGCCTAAGGCTCCAAAAGCGCAGTCCAATAATTGCCAGAACAAGGGTATTTGGCGAATTGAGCCTGCTATTAAAGCCAGAGGAAAAACCATAAGGCAGGATATAATGCCAAACAGTACCAGCCATTCGTTCTTTACCGGATCCTTAATAGCTCCTATAAAGGCCGTGGCAATTACAATATGGGCGAAAGCAAGCCAATCTGTACCATAGGCAATAAAAGGATAAGAGCGATTTGTCTCACGTATTCCTTCATGTACTCTGGCAATCCAGTTTGCCAGAGGGTTTTCAGGATGCAAATACTCAGCAGTCCATTTAAGAAGGAGATTCATTTCCCATTCAAGGGGAAAGGCTGTTATGCCACTGATAACTAAACCAGCCATAAATAATCCAATGAGCACTCTGGTTCTTTTGAGCAATTGTTCCCTGGTTTTCATAATGGATATTATTTTAGATTTTCGGCTTGCCTTTTTTCATCAATGGCAGCATATATTCGTTCTCTTTCTATGTTCCATGACGGCCATCCATAACCGAGGTGTCTATCGAGAAAGTAAAATTCCTTTTGGTTGAGATGTCTCTGCTGATACTCCGTCATGTTTGTTTTTCCTGCTTGGGTATAGGAAATCAATTCCGGGAGCGCAGAGGCAGATAGCGAAAGAATGTACCCGATATCCGGCTTTTTTGCGTAGTGAAGATTATATTTGGCAATTTCCCTGTCCCAGTTTATAAAGGAGCATAGAATAAGGATGCAGTAGCATGCCCATGCATTCTTCCTAAACAGAAACCAATTGCTTTTAGCGGCAACTATTTTTATGCATGTGGTAATTAAACCGAAAAGGCAAAGGGTAAGGTAGACAAAAACACCGATCCTTTTGTAGGTAAGTGCGTATTCCCCGATATAAAAGCTGTTTTTAGACAAACCAGTTATGATCAGAATCACATTCTGGACCATCCATATAAGTGCGATTATTTTAAGTGTTTTATTTTCATGGATAAAATTTAAAGAGCCTCTGAAGTAATAGAGGATTATGCCTATGGCCAATAGAATGGATAAGATAAGCATGTTGATGCTTTGGTGTAAAAAACCGGAATAGCTTACGCCTTGGGGTAATGTTCGTGAAAACAACAGGTAGTTAAGATCAAGAATATTGACAACCAGTAGCATGATATTGAGCATGGCAAAAAGTATTATTCCGGATTTTACTTCATTTTGTATAGAAGGAGAAGTGGAGTTGTAATTCTTTTCATAAAGGTTGTCCCCATTCTTAAGGTCAAACTTCCTGAGAGAAGAAATGTATTTTTGATTGTAAAACCCATAGAGCAGGATAAATCCGAAGATGATGAATTGTATTAAATTCCAGGTTATAAAGCTAAAATCTAGTTTCTGTGTAAGGTCTTTAAATAATGGATTAGCCTCTCTGTAAACTGTAAAAAATACTATGCATATAAAGAGTGGTATAAAATATATAACTAGCCTGCTCTCAAATTTATTCGGTTCATTATGCTTAGTTTCTTTCTTTTGTTTGCTCAGCCCAATAATTATGTACACTACAGACGAAACATAGCTGAAGAAGGAATATGCCAGTGAAAACAGGAGGGAGGAGCGGCGGTGTATGGCAAAACTTCCTGCCAGGCTTAATGAGATTATGTTGGCCATTACCGCCAGGGCACTTCCATAGAGTATTATGCAAATTGCCGACAGGATTCCTCCTGTGGATGCTGCCAGCCAGGCTCTGTTGGTGATAACATGCTTGTTTTTTATGGCTGTGCAGGTAATCAGGATTACAGAGAAAATTAAAAAATTTACTCCCGCAGCTTCCTTGTAGAAAAGGTAGCTGTAGCTTAATACAGAGCTTAGTAATAATAGATCATTCTTTTTCATATATTTTTGTTTTTTAAAAGTACTTTGTATTTCAAAGTGTATGGGTAAAAAAAATTATCTACCTTCCCCCCGGATCAATGATTCAAGGGCATTCAGGTGTTCTTTAAATGCGTTTTTACCTTCTTCTGTAGCGGAAAATGAGGTGTTTGGCTTTTTTCCTATAAATGATTTCCTTACCATAATGTAATTTGTTTTTTCAAGTGCATTTATGTGGCTGGCAAGGTTTCCGTCGGTAACGTCAAGCATTTCTTTGAGGTCGATAAAATCTACCCAATCGTTGACCATGAGTACAGACATAATTCCCAGCCGTATACGGTTTTCAAAGGCTTTATTTAAATTGTTGATGAGGTTTTTCACTTTTCGTATTTAAAATACATTAAAGTTCCGTAAACAATATGCATTATGCCGAATCCAATGGCCCAGAATAACAGTCCATGACCCGGAAGAAAGGTTGCCACTAAACCCAAGCCGATTTGTGTATATCCCAGATAGCGAACATCATCCAACGTGTATTTGCTGCCGTTAAGCAAGGCCAATCCATAGAATAATAAGGTTGCAGGGGCTATCAATCCGGGCAATTGGTGGTAAAGCAGTCCGAGGCAAAAAAATCCACCTACAGCCAATGGTATAAGTACATTGATTACAAGTCGGTAGCTTGTCTTATCCCAGATTTTTTGGTTTTTCTTTTTACTTTGTCTTATCGTAAAGAATATTCCTGAGCATATAGCAAGGCTTAGTACAATAAAAGCATCAAGAAAAAAGAATAGATAATACTCTTCCGGGTTTAGTTTATAATCGGAAGGGCTAGTGAGATTAAGATCCAGGTACCAATAAGCTGTTGCTGCTCCCAGAAGTGCGAAAATTCCGGCAAAAATTCCGGATAAACCGCTTAATGATATAAATCGTGAAGACTTCTCCATCATGGAGCGTATTTCCTTCAGATCATTTATGTGGTTCAGTGTCTCTTGCATGTTTAAAGTACTTTGTGTTTCAAAGTAAATTATAATATTAATCTTTTGCAAATAAAATTGTTTAAATTTTGAAGTACACTGATTAGATTATAGTGGCGAACAAATACCGGAGTTAATTTAATATATAGGTATTTTGCTTTAATTTAACACTTAAAACTTAACACTTAAAATTTTACTTTTGCCTTACTCCTTATGCCTTATTACTATTTTATTTTTTTGAGCAGGTCTTCCAATCCATTGGTTTTTATGACATGAACCGTTGAGAGCAGCATTCCAAGTTTTCCTTCAGGAAAGCCTTCTCTGGCAAACCATTCAAGGTAGGAAACCGGCAGATATGAAAGCGTTGTCCCCTTGTATTTGCCAAAGGGCATTTTCATACTTACTATTTGCCTGAGGATATCCGGATCGGGAAGGGGGGACGAGTTTTCCATGTTTTATTATATATGATGTTAAATTTAAAAAAAAATGAGTTTGATAAAAAAAAAGATCCCGTTCTGTAAAAGAAAAGGATCTTTATGAATCTAACAAAACTTAAAATTAAAATTTCACACCAAGGTCCAGCCCAATAATTCTGGAGCGTATGGAAACACTTTCGCTGACCGGCGTCCGCATGGGGTCATTGAAAAGCAAATTTGGGTTGATCATGTTAAATCCACCTACCCAATAGCTAAGAGCAGAATAAAGTATAAAATTATCTCCAAGTTGGAATTCCGGCCCTATGGAAAAGAACAGTCCCAAGTCCATGGGATTAAACAGCGGCATAGGCCTCATATTACCGTTTCGCCCTCTGGTAGGATCCAGATGATAATTGTTGTTGGCCAGATTCCAGTAATGAGCACCATCTCCGCCATCGAGTTGCTCATTTAATTTGAAATCTATGGTTGGGCCTGCGGTGATTCCAAGGCGGATATTGTCCGTAATTTCGTTTGATACTGCTTTAACAAGAAGAGGAATTTGCATGTATAGCGTGTTGTATCTTGAGACGCCGGAATAGGATCCGTCGGTATTTCGTATGTGTAAATTTTTCGAGGTAAACCAAAGTCCTGATGAAAGGTAAATAAAGTCGCTTATTTGATAATCAAGGTTTGCTCCTATACTTACACCACCAACATTACTTTCTTTTGTTGTGTGCCCGTCTGCTACTGTATGCACGGAAGAGGGTCTTGGGTCGGGGTCTACGACTCTGGCTATGTTTGTATTTGGACTCAGGCGTATATTTAACTTATGATTTTGAGCCTGAATGCTTAGTGGAAACGCAAATAATAGGATTAAGTAAAATCTTATTGTCATATGCTCTGATTACGTTTTATTTTTTCAATTATACAATAATATTTCTATACTTTATTAGAATTGTTTTATATTTTTTTGTCAGATGCAAGTTCAATTCGTTGCCTGAATTAACAGCTTTCTGAAAAATTGGCTACTTTAGCAGATAAATACTGAATTAAATTTTTTTATGAAGTTTGGACAAGTTGAGAATCCAGAGGAAATAGATTTTACCTTACCGCAGGATCATCCGGATACAAAGAAACAACTTTCTCTACACAAGAAGGATGGGGAATTTGAGGTATATGTTGGTTGTGCCAAATGGAACAAGCAGGATCTGAAAAACTTTTATCCCCGTGGAACCAAAGACGAGCTTTCTTACTATTCGACGCAGTTTAACAGCATTGAGTTAAACGCCACCTTTTATAATTTCCCCAGTAGGCAACAGGTGGAAACCTGGAAGAACAAAACCCCGGAAGGGTTTAAGTTTTTTCCTAAACTAACCAACAGCATCAGTCATTTTAAGCGATTAATTGATGTCAAAGGCCCTGTGTTGGAATATTGTGAATCGGTTAAGGCATTTGAAGAAAAGCTTGGAATGGTTTTTCTCCAGATGCACGATAATTTCAAGCCTAAAGATTTTGACAGGGTGGAAAAATTTATCGGAGACTTTCCCTCTGAAATTCCTCTGGCTGTTGAAGTACGAAACGGCGAATGGTTTCAGGATAAAGTAGCTTCTGAGCATTTTTATCAATTACTTGAAGCACATAAAAGAACGAACATTATTGTTGACACCGCAGGAAGGCGTGATATGCTTCATATGCGGCTTACATCTCCGACAGCATTTATTCGCTATGTCGGCGCTAATCATGAGAGCGATTATCAACGCCTGGATGACTGGCTGGAACGGATTGAACAGTGGAAAAACGAAGGATTACAGGAACT
>JBKBXU010000291.1:0-5955 GCA_046313675.1 Cytophagaceae bacterium | reverse complement strand
ACGAGTTTGATAGACATACAATAGATGCGTTCTCGCTCATTGCTAATATTACTAATATAACAGACAGACGGACAGACGGACAGACGTACACACAGACGCTCTTATAGAGATGCTAGAACAACTGGCAAAATATTCCCTTACCTTACAGTAATCATTTACTACAGAAAATGCCCTTATTTCTGCGGCTACTATATCCGGCGAAACCATTATTAAAAATGCCTACATCAGTCCGGAAGTGGATAGTTTGATTGCCTTTTTAAGAACCTTAGGAGCAAAGATTGATGTAGTTGGGAATAGTTTCATCAAGGTTGAGGGTGCTAAGTACTTGAGAGGTTCTATTTTTCAGGTGATGCCAGACAGGATTGAAGCTATTACATGGATTGTTTATGGTATAATTTCTGGTGGCAGAATAACGGTAGAGGATGTTCCATTTGATACCATGGAAATTCCCTTAATACATTTGCAACATGCAGGAATTGATTTATACAAGAACGAGAAAAATGTTATTGTTTCTCCCGAATGCCTGAAAAATGGCAGAATACAGCCCTTTGAACTTGCTTGTGGAACGCACCCTGGAATTATTTCTGACATGCAGCCTTTTTATACATTGCTTGCTTTACATGCAGAAGGCACTAGTCGGATATTTGATTACCGATATCCGGAAAGGTTAAAATATTGTGGTGAGCTAAATAGGTTCTATTCTAATGCATTATCATGGAAACCGGGAGCCATCACTGTAAATGGGGGAAACCCTATTCTCGCAGCTAAAGCAGATTCAACTGATTTACGAGGAAGTATGGCAGTCGTTTTGGCTGCACTAATGGCAAAAGGAGAATCAACAATATATCAGGTAGAGATGGCACTGCGAGGATATAATAATCTTGAACAAAAGTTGAAAAACTTAAAGGTGGCTATTAAAGTTTCCAGTGAATAATCCTTTTGTAATTGACAAAAAACTTTTGTCTCTATAATATTTCAATTAGATACAAAGGTTTATATAAGATACATAGATGGTTCAATTTTCGCAAATCAATTTGAATACATAATCAGTAATTTTTGCAGAAGCCTTTATTTCATTTTTAGTAATAGTGGTGCAGATAATAGATTAAGATTATTTATGGAAAATAAAAGTAACATTATTTTTTACTTTCTTTCAACAAAAAAAAATACTGGAAGAGGGGGGGCTTATTATAGCCTACTAGCTCAAAAAGAACAATTGAAGTCACTCTATAACACTTTCTTGATTCATAATTCAAAATTAAATCATAGCACGGTTTTAGATTCTGATACATCTCTCTTTTTAAAAGGGTTTTTTCTAATTGATTTTTGGAAAATATTTTTCTTTTTTATTAAAATTAAACCTAAAGTTTTTTTAAGTTATGATCAAACAGAGGTATATCTAAGGATTTTATGTAGAATTTTTAAATGTAAATATTTTTTCATTAAGGCAGGTGGCCCTAATATGAAAATGGTTCAGCACTTTAGTAATGTAATTTTTTTTTCAAAAGAAAATTATGAGCATTCTCATCATATCAGGTGTGAAAATGGGTATTTGATTAGCAATAGAATTCATCCTGCATATTATAATCATTCTAGATTAGGAACATTAAACGTATTAAATGGTTACGAGGAATATATTAAAATTTTAAGAATTTCAAGAATAAGTAATGTTTATAAAGAGGTATTTATTGTTACCATTAATAACCATTTGGAGTTACAAAAAAAAGGCATTCAGGTGTTAACTCATATAATCGGTTTCCCTGAAGATTTAAAGCTTGTAGAAGAATTAAAGATAAAAATCGAGAATATTTCTCATATTTTATTAATTACAGAAGATGAGTTTACGATAAATGCATGTGAATTAATACCATTATATGATATCGTCATTGGAATAGGACGTGGTTTTTGGGAAGGGGTTAGTTATGGAAAATTTGTTTTAGGTTATACTAAAAGCTCATCTCTTCCTGTATTAGTTAATAATCAAAATATTGAGGAATTTAAAAAGTTTAATTGTTCCCCGAGAATTAATTTAAGCAAATTTGAAAATTTTGCAGATAATTTAGAAGTCTATTTAGAGCCTATTAAAAGAAAAGAATATATTAATTTGCAATATTTGGAATTTAAGAGTAATTATTCTTCTGAAACTTTAGGTCAGAAATTTAAATTGATTTTTAAAGAAAGTTTACATGAATCAATCGACTTAATAGCCAAGTCCATCATCTTGGTGCTTTACAGAAATTCAAGAATTAAAGCTAAATATTTTAAGGATCAAATTAGCAACTTCTTATTTTTTAAGTAATAATATTTTAGCATTAGGCTACTTTAAACTCGATTTTTTTAAATATGAAAATTGCTTTTTTCTCGCACAAACCATTCTCTGAAAAATTAGGTGCCACAAAAAATCGCATTGAATTGGCTAATGGTTTAAGTAAATTAGGCTGGAAGGTAGAGTTGATAGATAAGAATAGGTATTTTCCTTTAAATGAAAATGCGAATAGTTTCGCTTACTGTGAAGCATTAAAAGAGTATCTTATAAAGAATTCATCTCAATTTGATGTTGTTCTCTATGAATATCATTCACTTCCATTTGATAGGAAATTATTTTCCCAAAACACCTTATTTGTGGCTAGACCGGCTTTGCTTCATTACCACCTTCAGAATATTGTTGTTCCTGATACATTTAAAAATAAGCTTTCAAGTTTTAAAAACAAAGTTTTTAAATTTTTAGGGTTTGGGGAAGAAAAAGCATTTAAAAACAAAGATGCTGTTGCAGAGTATTCTCTGCAACAATGTGATCTTATTCAGGTACAGAATGCATTGGATAAAGATATTTTGATTAAGAATGGTTTTAATAGAGATAAAATTGTTATAATTCCTAATGGGATTTCGGATGAAAGAATAAAGCTTTTTACTAACATTAACCGTAATTATGATTCTTTATTTACAATAGCTTTTGTTGGTACTTTTGATTTTAGAAAGGGAGCTTTAGATTTTCCCCATATTTTTAGGAATATTTTAAAAGCTTATCCAAAAACTCAGTTTAAATTACTAGGCACAAAAGGGTTGTTCCCATCTAAATCTGAGGTGTTGGCATTTTTTCCTCAAAAGTATCATTCTATAATAAGTGTAATTCCAACATTTGAACCCAATGAACTTCCTGGATTATTGCAGGATTGCCATATTGGAATATTTCCATCTTATCATGAAAGTTTTGGTTTTGGGGCTTTAGAAATGATGTGTGCAGGATTACCTGTAATTAGTTACAACACCCCTGGACCATCAGATTTTATTTTAAAAGAGTTATTAGTTCCTATAGGCGATAAAAATGGGATAAGTGAAAAAGTTTTAGAATTAATGGCCGATAAAGAACTTTTGTCGCAAAAATCGAGAATAGCCAGGCAAGTAGCTAAAGAATATAATTGGTCAAGTATCGCCTCTGTGGCGAGTGAAAACTACTTAAAATATTTTAAGGGTTTAAAATAGAACTGTTATAAATAGCCATATAAACTCAGCTCCTCTTTGGCTAACTCTTCGGCTTTCCTGATTTCTTCGGCATCTCTTTTTTTATACTTACCAAAGGAGCTTTTACTTGCATTCAGTAATTTTTTCTTAATTAGACTATTCATTTGACCACCAAAATGATTAACAATTATTTCCCCTTGCTCAAGTGGGTTCATCATAAAATCTTCATATCTAACGAGAAGGACACGGTTAGAAGCTTTTATTTCAGGTTTTGAGAAGAAATTATGACATCTTTTTACCATTTCTTTCCACATCCATATGGATCTGATGTATGGGGTCGAATTATAAAATTGATCATCTCTTCCTTTCTCTACCCACCATGGAATATTTATATCTTTATAAGGTCTTCCAATAGGCGCTTCTGCGCTTTTCAAGGAGATAAGCTTTTCATTAGTCAAAGTGTCATAAGAACGTACAAGGGAATTTGCACAATCTCTTCCATCTCTGTAAATATGTACAATATTAACCTCAGGCAATGCTTGATAAGCGTATTCCGGCGAAAAAGATAAAAAAGGCTCTTTATATATTATAGTATTTACTTTTCGTTTTTTTCTTAAACCCTCAATAAATTCTTTTTTTGAGAGGTTATTGTTCAAATATTTAAATACCAAATGAGATTTTGAGTTTGTAATACTATCAAGGTAATTATGTATTGAATGTTCAAGTCCAAAACATAAGGCATGGTTAATTTCTGGAGTTAGCTGGATATTGTTTAATACATGCGGAAGTGTAACAGGTATGTGGTCTCCAGAAATACATTCTGAGTTAGAAAATGGAGAAAGGGCTTTCATTAGAAAAGTAGTTCCTGACCTTGGACAACCTAGAACAATGTTGTATTTCATTTTAAAGAAGTGTTGCTAAATGTATGCAAAACTAAAGTTTATTTATATAATTGCAATAAGTTCTAAGATAAATAAAGTTATCCATCAAGTCAATGCGAATAGTATTTATATGTGGTTCCTTAGAGTATGGAAAGGATGGTGTCGGGGATTATACCAGGAGACTTGCGGGGGAATTAATTCGCAAAGGGAATCAGGTGCAAATTGTCTCTCTTTTTGACCCTTTTGTAAAAGAAGTTTCAATCAGCACCCAAACTATAGATAATGCTGATGTTCATGCCCTTAGAATATCTTCTCAGACCAAAAATACAGAACGAATATCTTTTCTGAAAAAGCATTTATTTGATTCGCCTGATGTTATTAGTCTCCAGTATGTTCCTTATTCTTTCCATTCAAAAGGGATCCCTTTGGGCTTGGCAGGTTTGCTGGAAAAACTTGGAAAATGTACGAAATGGCATGTAATGGTGCATGAAACTTATGTGAAGAGGAATAGGGTGAATTTGAAAAATATAATAACCCATTTTGGACAAATTTTAAGTTTAAAAAAAATAGACTTTGATTTAAAACCATTTTGGCATACATCTAGCCTTTATTATAAGAAAATGTTAGCTCAAATTAACATACAGGCCGAAATTTTAGGGCTTTTTGGTAATATAGCTATTGAAGAGGGTAATAATACAGAGGATTTGGTTCCTTTTAAAAAAAATACAGATGAAAAGGTAATGGTTTATTTTGGTTCAGCTCCTCTTATACAACATCATAAAGTGTTCTCGGAAAAGCTTAAGTCTTTTGTATTAAACGATGCTCAAAATTTAATTATATTGATCTGTGGTAGGTTAGGAAAAAATGGAAGTCTATTTAAAAATAATTTGAATGTAAATAGTGAAAGAATTAGGATAATTGATTTAGGTGAAAAAACCGCAAATGAAATTAGTGCTATATTTAAAATAGTTGATTTTGGGGTATCCAGGGTTTCATTGAGATTGATTGGTAAAAGCGGTACCGCAATTTCTATGCTAGAGCATGGTTTACCTTTATGGGTTCCAATTGAAGAACAGGAAGATGAAATCTATGATAATTTCAGATCTGAGTTGTGTTATGCTAAACTTGAAGATTTGGTTAAGTTTGGCAAAAAAGCTCCTTTTTTAAATAGGTTGCCTTATATTGCAAATCAAATGATTAATGATATTAAATTAAATCAAGAATGAAAACTGCTATTATCCATGGTTGTTATAACACTACGAACTTTGGAGATCTTTTGTTATTGGAAATGATAGCTAAATATCTGAAAGAAAAATGGGGTATTAAAAGTTTTACGTTAAAGGTGCCGGAAGGGATTGATCTAGAGTTTTGTGAGGTTTCCTCTTCTCCTTTTAAATGGCTAATGCCTGATTTTGCAGTTTTTGGAGGTGGAGGCTATTTGCATGATGGTAATGGTGATGAAGTAACAACTAAACGCTTATTACGATATACTTTGCCTGCTCATATCTGGAAATTGACCAAGAAGCCTTATTGTATAATTGCTCCGGGTGGCGGGCCTGATGCAGAGGGTAAAGGGGCCAAGAGAATAAAATGGCTTATTGATAATGCAAGT
>JBKBXU010000290.1:0-5980 GCA_046313675.1 Cytophagaceae bacterium | reverse complement strand
GATTAATCGCGTCTCTACAAAAAAAATATAAAAACTACTTTGTGAAAGCGTATCTACAAGCTACACATAACGATAGGTGCTTTCTCTCTCTTATTCTCCTAATATCCCAATCTCCCAATAACTCACCACCAATCATTTAATCAAATCAAAACTTACAACTACCCTGCACGGTATGGAAATTAGCCCCGGATTAAAAGCATAAGCTTCAATGACAATTTCCTCATCGGGATGAAAGTGGCGTGAATACCAATTGACAGCAGGATCAGATTGCTCAGTGATGCTGTGTATTTTTCCAATAGCCTGCCCGAAAGGTTCTACCATTGCTTCGGCTTTTCGTTGAGCATTTTGTACGGCGGTTTGGAGTAACTTTTGCTTAAGTTCAACAATGGCCGATGCCCGATAGCTCACTTCAAATTCTTTAAATCCTCTTCTTACAAGTTCAACATAAATATCAGGTATGTTTTTTATGTCATTTACTTTAAGAATAAATTCTTTTACAAAGACCGTAAACTCTCCATCAAAGAGAATTTGCTCAATCGAAGCAATGATACTGGTATCTTTGACCCCGACCATTTTTATCTGGTTATTTTCTCTCTGAAAGACCGTGCTGCCAATTATTTGCGAAATATCGTTTCTGGCAAGGTTTCTTCGGACAGGAACAGTAATAATTGCATGGTCGGGAAGGACTGCAATAACGGCCTCTCCGGATACGGTTACCAGAGGAATATTTTCAAGTTGGGCCAGTACAGCATGCCGGAAGCTGAGTAGCGCCAGGATAATTATTAGATGCTTAATTTGCATTATACTATGGTTTTTGAATTCAATAAAAAAACTTATTCTGTTATAAAGTTTCTATTGGTTTAATTAATGGTTTTATCCTATATTTGTTAGTACTTGACATTAATTATCAGTTATACTAATGAAAAACATACAATTGAAAAAGCTCGCTGCTTTTACGCTTACTGAAGTTCTGGTAGTACTTGTAATTGTGGGCATTTTGGTTCTTCTGGCCCTGCCCAATCTTATGCCTTTAATTTCAAAAGCCAAAAGTACGGAAGCAAAGATACAGTTGGAACATGTATACACTCTCCAGAAAACCTTTTTCTATGAAAGATCCAAATATACAACTGATCTTGAAACAATAGGTTTTATTCAGGAAAAACTTGTTTCCGAACATGAGAATGGCAATGCCAACTACAGAATTGAAATTGTAGAGGCAGGGCCCACTACCTTTACTGCGCGTGCTACTGCTGTAGTGGATTTTGATGGTGACGGCACCTATAATATTTGGGAAATTGATCATGAAAAAAACCTCAGAGAGGTAACCCCTGATTAAAAATGAATCTTGTGATCCAGGTATTGATACTTTTCCTTCTAGGTATTATCCTTTATCAGGATTTTAAATATCGTGCGGTGGTATGGATTATATTTCCGCTCCTGGCTTTGTTGTTTATGGCCCTCCACCTGACCAATTCATCGGGAGAAATATTCATCGAAAATAGTTTGTTAAATGTCGGTTTTTTATTCCTGCAGGTTGTAATGCTTACTATGTATTTTTCGATCAAGGCGGGAAAGGTTGTTTGGATTGCCGATACATATTTAGGTTGGGGAGATATATGCTTCATGTTGTGCATATGTATGTTTTTCCCCCCTTTAAATTATATTATTTTTTTTATTGCAAGTCTTTTATTTGCCCTTCCTGTTTATGCTGTTCTAAAAGCAATGTACGGAAAGAAGGTTGCGACTGTCCCTTTGGCTGGTATTCAGGCAGGGTTTTTAGCTTTATGGATTATTTTTTATCAAAGTTTTGAAAATTATAATCCCGCCAATGATGCCTGGCTGCTTGAGCTTCTGTAAATATGCTTAATTCCTCAAACGAAATATTGTTAAAAGCGGAAGAGCTTCAGGTGATAACCCCTGAACAAGCCTGGCATTATCGTATAATTCCCAAAGAATTTAATTCCGGTATCGCCCGGTTCTACATTGACAAGGCCAATGTGTATGAGGGCTTGGAAGACGAATTGGAAATGCTTTTTGGCAGGAGTATTTCCTTTGACTTCCTGAGTTCAGATATTATACAAAAGTCCCTTTCTCGATTTTATCGACAGGAGAAAAACAACCTTCAGGAAAAGGCACGAAAATATTCCGGCGATCCGGATGACTTTCTGGTAAATCTGATCAGGGAAGCTAAATCTTTAAAAAGCAGTGATATTCATATTGAAGTATACGAAGAGCGCTGTAGGGTGAGGATACGAATAGATGGAATGATGGTAGAACGTTACGTTGTCAGTAAGCATGACTATCCTTCCCTTATCAATAAGATCAAGATCATGTCCAATCTTGATATTTCCGAGAAACGCCTTCCACAGGATGGCAGGATTTTTTTTAATGTGGCAGGTAGTAAGTTCGATATTCGTGTGTCTGTTTTACCGACACTTCATGGAGAAAAGGTCGTAATGAGAATCCTTAGCAACGATGCTACTGATATTGATTTGAATACCCTTGGTTTTTCTGCGTTTGATCTGGAAAATTTTCTTGAAGGAGTTAGAAAACCAAACGGCATATTGCTGATCAGTGGCCCCACGGGTTCAGGAAAAACAACGACCCTCTATGCAACCCTTAAGCTTTTGAACAAGGAGTCGAGAAACATTGTCACCGTAGAGGATCCCATAGAATATACCCTTGAAGGGATAAACCAGGTACAGTTGAAGGAGTCCATCGGCCTGACCTTTGCCAGCACCCTGAAGACCTTTCTTCGTCAGGATCCCGACATTATTATGTTAGGAGAGATCAGGGATACTGAAACGGCCTCCATGGCCATTCGTGCAGCCCTTACCGGCCATTTGGTTCTGTCAACCATACACACTAATTCTGCCTGGGGAACCATAACCCGTCTGGTGGACATGGGTATACCCCCTTTTTTGGTCGCCGGAACATTAAATACATCTGTGGCCCAGCGCCTTGTCCGGAAGTTGTGCCCTTCCTGTAAAAAAGAAGTGCCATTTGATGAAAGCCTGTATCCACGGCACTTCAGGCCCTATAAATCCGTTCAGCGACATTTCCTTCCTGATGGTTGTGAGGAATGCCACTATACAGGATATAAGGGGCGAAAGGCTGTTTATGAGGTTATTCCTATGGATTTAGAACTCTCAGAAAAAATAAAAAAAAGCGAATTTGATGTCACAGAGCTGTTGAAAGACAAAAAAGTCAAATCACTTGCCGAAAATGCCTTCGAAATATTTGCGGAAGGTGATACTACCATAGAAGAAATTTATCCTTTGTTATTAAATTTTTAAAACTTTGAAAACCTATTTTATTATTTTTCTGCTGTTTATATTTTCTGCTGTTTCGGCCCAACAGCAGGACCGGTTTCAATTATTGGAGCAAAGGCTGAATGAATTATCGCAACTCACTCCCGGACTGAATGAAAAAATTGAACTCTCGGTTTCAGGAGCATCCATACAGGAATTTTTAAGAGGGCTGGCTGAAGCCAACAGCCTGAACATAAGTGTTGATCCGAATCTCACAATCAAAATTTATAATAATTTTAAAAATGAGAAGGTTTCTAATATTCTTATGTTTCTTGTGCGGGAGTATGGCCTGGATATTAAGTTTATTGGTACTATAATGTCCATCAGTCGTTTCGATACGCCACCTCCCCCTAAACCTGTAATCCCTGCCAAAGAAATTTTGGCCAGATACAATTCACCCGTAAATACCCTTACCCTTGACCTGAAAAAAGATACATTAAGCAATGTGGTAAGAAAAATTACCCAAATATCTAAGAAAAATGTCATTATGGCCTCCGGTATTTCTGACAGACTGGTAAGTGTATATATTGAAGATATGCCCTTTGACAATGCCCTGGAGAAAATGGCCTTCGCAAATGATCTTTCCATAAAAAAGACCGATGATAATTTCTACATTATTTCAATCAGGAACACTGAGGAAGAAAAGGCTCCCCCTGTGGCGTCAAATAAAAAGCCCGGTGGTTTTAAAAACCCGGCGAAAACCATTCAAAGCGCGGGAGCAAAAGATGCGGAGATTTATATTGATATAGTGGACAGTCTTGGAAAAAAGTTTATTTCTGTAGATGCCACCGGTATTCCTATTGCTGATGTTATAAAGAGTGTGGCAGAAGAGTTGGATATTGATTACTTCATGTTTTCTGACATAAAGGGAAATACTACGTCGAAAGTGCATAAAGTGGGATTTGGGGAATTCCTTTCCTATTTGTTACAGGGCACCGACTATACTTACAAGAACGATCATGGTTTGTTTTTGATTGGAGAACGTAAATTGGAAGGTTTGAGGGCAAACCGGGTGATTCAGCTACAATACCGTTCCGTTGACTTGATACTTGATGTGATACCGGCTGAAATAAAAAAAGGGGTGGAGATTAAAGAATTCCGGGAGCTCAATAGCATCTTACTTACCGGGGCGCTGCCGCAGATATTGGAGATAGAAGCATTTATCAACCAACTGGACAAGGTAATTCCTATGGTTATGATTGAAGTTATAATGATGGATGTGCGTAAGGGAAGAACGACAAAAACCGGAATTTCTGCCGGAATTTCGGATACTATGAACGCAGGAGGGACTTTGCTTCCCGGAGTGGATTTTACGCTGAGTTCAAGGTCTGTTAATGATATTCTTGGCAGATTGGGTTTGGGTAATACGGTTAACCTGGGGAGGGTAAGCCCCAATTTCTACGTAAATCTCAGTGCTATGGAGCAGAACAACAATATTGAAGTGCGTTCTATGCCTAAGCTTTCTACATTAAACGGGCATGATGCCAACCTGAGTATTGGTAGTACCAGGTATTACAGCATCACTACCCAAAACGTGCTGGGATCTCTTCAGCCTCAGACGGTAGTCACTCAACAGTTTAATGCCGTACAGGCTAATTTGACGATTAATATAAAACCCATGGTCTCAGGAGATGATCAGGTAACGCTCAATATAGATGTGAATATTTCGGATTTTATAGGAGATCCTCCTGAAAATGCCCCCCCACCTTCCGCAACCAGTCAGTTTAAGTCCATAGTGCGGGTTAAAAATGAGGAAATGGTTGTATTGGGTGGGCTCGAAAGGCTTGAGAAAAGTGAACAGGGAAACGGCTTGCCGATTTTGTCAAGAATTCCAATTCTCAAGTATATTTTTAGTTCCAGAACAAGAAGCAGAAATAAAGTGGTTTCCATTGTATTTATAAAACCAACCATTATTTATTAAAGAATACTATGATCCGTGCAATCAGGGATACATTATTGGCTACCAAAAAAGTTTGCGGCATGGAGATCGTCCTGGGGGGCGCAATGCCACTGCAAATGCACCTGACATTGCTTGAGATTAGAAAAAAGGAATTGCATTGCCTGGAAACCAATGGGGTGCTCCTGGAAGAAGAACAGCTAAATAACCCTGCCATGAAAGGGGTTCCTGTATGTCTGGCTGTGACAGGTAAAGGTATTTTGCATAAAAGATTGCCTTCCATAGAAAATCCGGACAAGCGAGAGATTGTCAGCCAGATTTTGCCTGACGCCAGAGCCGAAGATTTTTACTTCCAGTTTTCAGAAGGCGACGGATATACCTATGTATCTATAATAAGGAAAGAACTGCTTGATAATATTCTCGAGGTTTTTCGCAAGTGTAACAAATACGTTCTTAATATTTCACTTGGGCCTTTTGCACTTGAGGGGGTGCATGAGCTACTGGGGGTAGAAGAAATATACACGGGAGTACAAACGATCTCATTTTCCGGTGAAAAGATTGCGGCTATCAGCTCATCGGCTAGTATTGAAAAAAATATTCCCTATAAAATCGATAAAGAAGAAATTGCCCCTCATTTGCTGCTTTCGTATAGCACAGCTTTTAATTGTTTATTGAATATTGCTTATCCCTGCTTACAAGATCACCCCCTGGTGAGCGAAAGCAATTCCGAACATACCAATCGTAAAATTTTTACTATTGCGGGCTGGTCGGT
>JBKBXU010000289.1:0-5981 GCA_046313675.1 Cytophagaceae bacterium | reverse complement strand
CAGGGATGCCCGAAAAGGTCACACTCCCTCCTTTGTCACCACCCTCAGGCCCCATGTCTATAATCCAGTCGCCACATTTTACCATCTCCATGTTATGCTCTATGATTACAGCGCTATTTCCCTGGTCGATCAGGGAGTTTATAGCTTTCAGAAGCTTTTTAATATCATGAAAGTGAAGTCCTGTGGTAGGCTCATCAAATATAAACAGGATGTTCTCGCTGTTAACTCCGGAGCCTTTTCCCAGGAAAGAGGCCAGCTTTACACGTTGGGCTTCGCCGCCACTGAGGGTGCTTGATGATTGGCCAAGCCTGATGTAACCAAGGCCTACGTCTGCCAATGGCTTTAGCTTTTCCATTATTTTTGGCTGTTCTTTGAAAAAATCCAGACTTTCATCTATGGTTAGATCCAGAACCTCGGTTATACTTTTATCCTTATAGGTAACTTCCAGAACTTCCTGTTTAAATCTTTTTCCGCCACATCCTTCACATTTCAGGTAGATGTCGGCCATGAACTGCATTTCAATTTTTACCGTTCCTTCACCCTGACAAATTTCACAACGCCCACCATCCACATTGAAAGAAAAGAAACCGGGTTTGTACTGGCGTATTTTTGACAATGGCTGGTCGGCATACAACTGTCGTATCAGGTCATAGGCTTTTACATACGTTACCGGATTAGAACGGGAAGATTTCCCGATGGGGTTCTGGTCAACAAATTCTATCTGGCTGATCTTGGCTATGTCTCCTTCTATTTTATCAAATTTTCCGGTAGCATCGCCAATTTGACCTTTTATTTTTTTAATGGCCGGATATAAGATTTTCTTAATCAAGGTAGATTTACCGGAGCCACTTACTCCGGTTATAAATGTCAGCACCCCTAAAGGAATTTTTACATTAACATTTTTTAGGTTGTTTTCTCTTGCACCTTTTATTTCAATAAAATTTGTCCATTTTCTGCGGAACTCCGGCATAGAGATTTTATCTGCTCCGCTCAAATACCTGGCAGTATATGACCTGCTTCCACCCACAGTTAAAATCTCTTCCAGCGTGCCCTGGAAAACCAATTCGCCTCCATGTGTTCCGGCATCAGGCCCTATATCAATAATTTCGTCGGCAATTCGCATTACCTCTTCCTCATGCTCTACGACCACTACGGTATTGCCCAACTCTTTTAAGGTTTTAAGAACTTCCGCCATTTTTCCAGTATCTCTGGGATGAAGGCCTATACTTGGCTCATCTAAAATGTACATAGAACCTACCAAAGCACTTCCTAAGGAGGTGGCGAGCTTTATACGCTGAAATTCACCACCGGACAGGGTAGAAGTAAGTCGGTTTAATGTCAGATACGTTAATCCCACTTTGTCCAGGTATTCCAGTCGGCTGGTAATTTCTTTTATTATCCTCCCGGCTATTTTCTTTTCATATTGAGGAAGTTCAATGGTAGAGAAAAAAGGTAATGCTTCTGAAACAGGTAGTAATACAAGGTCAATTATTGAACGGCCGTTAATTTTAACATACGAAGCATCTTTTCTAAGCCGTGTTCCGCGACAATCCGGACAAACCGTCCGTCCACGAAATCGGGATAACATAACCCTGTATTGGATTTTGTGTGTCTGTGCTTCGACAAACTTAAAGAAGTCATCTAATCCTTTAAAATACTTATTGCCAGACCATAATAGTTGTTTGTGTTCCGGATCCAGATCCTGATAGGCTCTGTGAATGGGAAAGTCAAACAGGATTCCATTTTTTAGTAGTGGAGCTAGCCATTCTTGCATTTTCTCGGTTCTCCATGGAGCTATGGCTCCTTCGTATACGGATATACTTTTATCAGGAATGATCAGGTCTTCATCCAGGCCCAGGACATTACCAAAACCTTCACATCTTCTGCAGGCCCCATAAGGATTGTTAAAGCTGAAAAAATTCACGGAAGGCTCTTCAAAGGTAATGCCGTCCAACTCAAATTTATCGGAAAAGGTTTTTTCCTCCTTGTCCGGAATAACCACCTTACATTCTCCATCTCCTTCGTAGAAGGCGGTCTGGATGGAATCTGCCAGACGAAACTGATTATCTTCATCATCTTTCTTTACAACATTTCGATCTATCAAAATAAATATATCGGCTTTGTCGGAAATTTTCTTTCCCTCCAGTTCTTCAATGTATTGTAGTTCGTTATTTATAAAAACTCTTGAGAATCCTTTTTGCAGCAGCAGGTTAAGCTCTTCTTTTAACTTTCTTCCCTCACTTTTTTTCAGGGGACTTAGAATCATAATTTTTTCTCCCTCATCGAAGGAGTATAAATAATTAATGACGTCACTCACGGTGTTTCTCTTAACCACTTCCCCTGAAATGGGGGAATAAGTTTTACCTATCCGTGCAAAAAGCAGCTTGAGGTAATCATATATTTCTGTGGTTGTCCCTACCGTTGATCGGGGATTTCTGGTATTGACTTTTTGTTCAATCGCAATTGCGGGAGATATACCTTTAATATATTCTACCTCGGGTTTCTCCATACGTCCCAAAAATTGCCGGGCATAAGAGCTGAGGCTTTCCACATACATTCGCTGGCCTTCGGCAAACAATGTATCAAAAGCCAGAGACGATTTTCCCGAGCCTGACAAGCCGGTAATCACGACAAGTTTGTTACGGGGAATAGCCAGGCTGATATTTTTCAGGTTATTTACCTTAGCCCCTTTAATTATAATATACTTTTTTGGATCCAGAGTTTCCAGATCGGTTATGGATAATGTTTCTTGCTGCAAGCTTCTCAAATTTATTAATGGCAAAAATTAACTATTTATAACTTAATAACACATAAAAAAGGCATTTTGAATTTTTTTTAATAAAATTTTAATATTTTTTTGTCTTCTGTTTGGATATTACAATATATTCATTTATATTTGTAGAAATTAGTTATACTATACCCCGTAAAATTAAATAAAACTTTCACCTAAACCCACACAATTTGATTTAGAGCTCTACGTTAACCAAACGTGATAGATTACATGAAAGAGAATGCGATCAGTGATGCGAAACTAGTATCACTATATATCCAGGGTAACGAGGATGCTTTTGCGATGCTTTTAAAGCGTCATAAGTCGAAAGTTTATTCAACAATTTATCTTATTGTAAAAGATCAGTATGTAGCTGAGGACTTAATGCAGGAAGCTTTTATTAAAGCGATCAATAAATTAAGATCCGGAAGTTACAACGAAGAAGGCAAATTCCTGCCATGGATTGTCCGTATAGCCCACAATCTGGCTATAGACTACTTCAGGAGAGCGAAAAGGTATCCAACCATTGTTATGGAAGACGGATCCAATATTTTCAACTCATTGAGTTTTTCCGAAGATTCTATGGAAACTGTCAAGATCAAAAACGAAACTCACTCTACATTGAGAGAGATGATCCAGGCACTTCCGGAAGCACAGAAAGAAGTTTTACTTATGAGGCATTATGCGGACATGAGTTTTCAGGAAATTGCGGAAGCGACCGGTGTGAGCATTAATACTGCATTAGGAAGAATGCGTTATGCTCTCATCAACCTGCGTAAGCAACTTGAAAAACATAATATAGCCTATGACAAGAACTTTTACCCAGAATGATGTACTTAGATTTGTTTACAACGAAGTAAATCTTCAAGAAAAAGAAGAAATTCACAACGCCATCCTAATGGATAGTGGCTTGTTAGAATTTTATTACGAAATGAGTGAAATACGTAATGAGATGAAAGCCCTGAAAAGGGAACCTTCTGACCGTGCTATGGAGAATATTTTAAATTACTCCCGCGCATTTTCATATCATTCAGCCTGATCTCAGGAGCAGGTTTTGACTTTTATCCGTTTGTAATGTAAATTGGGCAGAGCATTTTCCCTTAAGGAGAATGCTCTGCCTATTTATTTTACCCTATAAGGGGCTAACTGATTTTATAATGACACGGAAAGAACGTTACAGGCAGTTTCTGGGCTACTTTACAGAAAATTTCCCCGAGCCTAAAACAGAGCTGAACTATACCAACCCTTATGAATTGTTAATTGCTGTTATCCTGAGTGCTCAATGCACGGACAAGCGGATCAATATGGTTACCCCCGAATTATTTCGTAAGTTTCCCAGTCCGGAATTATTAGCAGAGGCCGGTGTGGATGAAATTTTTGACTACATTAAGAGTGTTTCTTTTCCTAATAACAAAGCCAAACACCTTTCCGGGATGGCTAAGATATTGGTGAATGATTTCAATAGCGAAGTCCCTGCGTCCACAGAAGACCTTCAGAAAATGCCGGGTGTAGGACGAAAAACCGCCAATGTGATTGCCTCGGTTATATTTAACAAGCCCACCATGGCGGTAGATACGCATGTATTCCGTGTTGCCAGAAGGATTGGCCTGGTGGATTGGAAATGCAAAACACCTTTGGAAGTCGAGAAACAGTTAATGAAACACATTCCTGAAGAGCTGGTTCATAAAAGCCACCATTGGCTTATATTACATGGAAGATATGTTTGCCTTGCCAGAAAGCCGAGATGCGAAAAATGTCCGCTGACGGATCTGTGCAGCTATTATGACAAGACCGTAGTTAAGGGAAAGGAAATGGCATGATGGTGAATATTCGGCATACGGAATAACTGCACACAACAAGCCTAGAAAAACGATTGTGCGACTCGGAAAAGTTATTTTGATTTCTTTTTAAAATTTACAGATGACTTTTGCGATACACAAGCCGACCCGATTGTTTAAATTTTCCCTACCGCACATCCGCCTTTCCTAACTTGCACTGGCATCCCAATTCGGACATAATCACACAATCCAACTAACAGCTTAAGTTTTGCAAAATGAGCCCATTTTTCAATACTAAAAAAAAGATGGAAAATTTAATTTGCTTTCAAAAAAAACCCTATATTTGTCATATATTGACAAGTCTAAAACAACAAGTCGAATGAAAACCAATTTTGGAGAATTTATTAGAAAGTTAAGAACAGAAAACGGAATGACTTTAACGCAGTTAGCCGCACAATTGGAATTAGATTCTGCCAATTTGAGCAAGATTGAAAATGGCAAAAGGGAATTTGATGAAAAGCGACTTGAAAAACTTGCAAATGTATTCAATCTAAAGCTTGGCCACATTAAAACTGAGTTTTTCAGTGATCTGTTTGCCAAAAAGATTTATGAGAATGATTGCTCAATTGAAACTCTGGCGGTGGCAGAGGAAAAGGTAAACTATCTAAAAAGTAAGAATATAAAACAAGGGGAAATAAAGTTTAATGCAAATGAGTAAAGTAAAACCGACAGTTATAGATTTATTTTGTGGTTGCGGAGGACTTTCATTCGGCTTTATTGAAGCTGGTTATGATATTGTGCTTGGAATTGATCATTGGCGAGATGCCATAAAAACCTTTGAACATAATCACAAAGGCACAAAAGGTTTGGTTGCAGACTTGCTTAACGAAGCACCAAAAGAAATAAGCGAGAAGACAGGAATAAAGAAAGCTGATATAATCATTGGTGGGCCACCTTGCCAAGGGTTTTCAATTGCAGGAAAAAGAATTGTAGACGATGAAAGAAACAAGCTATATAAGTCATTTGTAGGGTTTGTAAAATTCTATAAACCGCAGGTTTTTTTGATGGAGAATGTCCCAAATATTGTTTCAATGGGCAAAGGGGTTGTAAGAGAAAATATAATTAAAGATTTTGAAAAGCTTGGTTATAATGTAGTTTACAAAGTGCTTTTGGCATCTGAATTTGGCGTTCCTCAAAATAGAAGAAGAGCATTTTTTATTGGAACAAAAGGAAAAGAATTTTTTAATTTTCCTGAAATTAGAAATCCTGAATTTATTTCATCTAGTGAGGCCATTTCTGATTTACCTGAAAAAACCATTTCAGACGGAACGAAGTATCCGTTAACCGCAAAATCTGAATATCAAGAAAAAATTCGTGAAGGCTCTAATGGTTTGTTTAATCACGAAACTACCAATCACAGTAACCAAACTATT
>JBKBXU010000288.1:0-6025 GCA_046313675.1 Cytophagaceae bacterium | reverse complement strand
AAGAAGGGAATAAAGCAGTTTATTGAAGAACCTCAGAATCAGAAGAAATAACGTTCAATTCGATTTTTAATATTTTATGTAGAGACGCGATTAATTGCGTCTCTACATAAAATATTAAAAATCACATATCTTGTTAACGGTAGCCTGTGGCTACCCAAAGGTCATTGCTTTATAAAGATGCTTTTTGTAGAAAGCGTATTTAGCGTAGCTGCAAGCTACGCATAGCGTAGAAGGGAATAAAGCAGTTTACCGAAGAACCTCAGAAGAAATAAATAATTTCAATGGGCCGGTGAAGCTGTTGCTGAAAACAGTAAGTTCGCTGATGTTTAATCCTTTTTCTGTTGGGCTGGTATAGCTTACCATAATTTTTCGTCCTTCTCCCGGATTGATTTCAATGGCGTCGTACGTGATACGGGCATTTTCAGAGCCGGATATTTTTTCTATAATCAATGCTTGATTTCCTGAGTTGCTAATATAAAACTCTACCTGGTGTTCTTTTCCTTTTCGGATCTTCCCCAAGTCTACGATAGGGTTTTCTGCTACAATGGCAGAATACGATGAATCGGGATGTGTGATGGAGAAGTTTTGTACCTCAATTCGTCTTTCCAGTGCAGCACCCGGGCTATAAACAGAAAGTGCCGGATTATAGTAATCATCGCTTACCTTACTATCGGCAGCATATTCACCGGACGGAATAATGGAAATATGTAGTCTGGTTTTGCCTGTTGAATCGCTAATGTATTCTTTCAAAATCCCGTTTTTATAAGAATTCAGATAGTTAAGAAAGCTTGAAATCCTTCTTCGTGAGAGGTTCACATTATAGGAGGTTTTTGCCAAAGGTGATGCATGGCCGCTAACTGACAGATGAAGAATATATCCTTCCTGAAGATAGGAGTGGAGTTCTTCTGTAAAATTCTGCAAATCCTTCATGCCTTTGTCTACATGTTGGTCAAAAAGATCCTCAATGGCAAAGACTTTTATGTCTCGTAAAGAATCGGAAAATACATTCGGAAATATTGTTCTGTATTGACTCTTTAGCTGGGAATAATTTAGATATGTTTCGGCATAGGATAGATTTGTGACTGTATCTCTGGTGCGGGGATTGGGCTCATCGTTATGAAAGTAAAGCTTAAATCCTGGCTGCTCTTTCCAGACTTTTGAAACAGCAAGGAACTTTTCTACTTCCGGATCAGGCTCTTTTTCCACTAGGATTTCTTCTTCTACCGGCAGCATCATAATAGACCATATATCGTTACAGCAGGTTTCATTTTTTGCGGTAATAGACCCCACTCTATTGGAGACAATTAAAGCTCCCTCTGCGTGTAATGGCCGGTAATAAATATCATTTGCGCTTGAGTTGACAGGATATCCGAGGTTTTCAGGATTCCCGGGATTGCTTAAGGTGCCTCTACTCTTAAAAACGTCAAAGCCTCCAAGGCCAAAATGCCATGAGGAGCTGAAATAAAGCATTTGGTTATCCTTGTCATAATAGGGGGTAAGTTCGTCATCCGCTGTGTTTATTTTAGCGCCAAGGTTCTTAGGCTCACTAAAAACTCCGTCTTCTAAAACGCTGTACCACAAATCAAGTCCGCCTAGTGTTCCAGGGCGATTGGAAGAGAAAAGTAAAATTTCCTGGTCATCCAGGTATGTAATGTGGGGATGCGTCGAAACATAACCCTCCAGGTTCAATTCGCTTAAAGACCTTGCAGAGGAGTATCCATCCGCAGTTTTTTCAGCATAGTAGATGTTGCAATGGAGGGCATCGTTGCAAACGGAGAAATAAAAACGATTTCCAAATGTCCCAAAAGTGCCATTGGCAATGTGTTGTTTGGGTAGGTTCACAGATTCAGGTAATTCCTTTGCCCTTACCCATTGCCCATTTTGGTTTTCTGCCTGTAAAATCCTAAAGTAATATTTCTTTTTCTTGACCTCATGACCTTCTTTGACTTCATCTTCTCGAAGCCCTGTAAAGTATAAAACGCTGTCATTAAGAAGCAGCAGCCCAAATTCTGAGTCCGTAGTATTGATGCGATTACCTGCATTTTCCACAATGGCAGAAACGGTGTCTTTCATTAATTCTATGGCATAGGCACAAGATTCTACCTCCTGCGTTGCTTTAAGATAGATGTAGGATTTTTTATTTCTATAGCCTTTTGCAAATTGTTGAAAGTTGTCCTGTGCATTCAGGTAGTCCCCATTACTTTTTTGCATCATTGCCAACCAAAACCGTGTTTCGGGAAATTTCCTGGCCCGGTCTCTTCTAAGCAGATTATTGTAATATATTGCGGCCTTTTTATAATCATTAGTTAAACGGAGGGATTCTGCATATTTGTTGTATACCTGCAGGTCGGAAGAGTCCATGCCCAGTGCATTTGCATAATAAATGGATGCTCCGTAGAAGTCATTTTCATTGTAAGAAAGATCGCCAAATTTTATACGCTGTTCTTTGGTTTGCGCCAGTGACAATTCCGACAGCATGACAGCCATTGTAACAATGAAATACCGTAGGATTACAGGTGCACAGGGCATATTCTATAATGTTTTCTCTTTATAATTTCAGGAATTATATAAATCAAAGCCAGTTCAAAACCTCCACGGTGGTTGCTGGCAGGTACAAGTCTGCTATAATTTAAGTCATAACTTAAGCCTATGAACAGGTTATCGTAATCCATTCCTATGCTGAAAATGGCCGCATCACCTACCCTTGTCCAAATTCCGGCATACAGTGCTCGAACTTCATTTCTTTTCTCTATAAGAACGTACCTAAGGTTTCCTCCGGTAACAAATTCCTGGTAAGTTCCTTGCCTGGAATAAATAAATGCCGGTTGTATCCATGTGCGTTGGTTAATTCGCTGGCTAAGCCCTGCATGGACGCTCACCCTCCTGTCCAGACGTATTTCCTCATTTCCAAAAAAGGATTGCCGTGGACGTGTTAAATTAAAGAACGCTAAACCGGCATTAAAATGTGTATTGCTTTTTTCAGGTGCATAGGCCCACATGATGCCGGTATTGAGGTTCATGTGAAAAAGCTGGCTTGAAGCAAAGCTTTCACCGGTTTCTCTGCCAAAATAATCGTTGTCAAAAGTAAGGTCATCGTAGCTTATTTTTCGCTGGCTTATTCCAGGCTGAGCTCCGATATGAAGTTTTTGATCTTTGTTTATAGGAATGGCATAGGCTGCAGCAAAATTTACATGGGTGGTATTTAACCTGGAATCTCCTGCCTGGTCATAGAACATATTAAGGCCTGCGGAGGCATTTTTCATTCCGGAAAGCCCTCTTCTTTCCGCCGAAAATCCAAAGGTCTGATATGGAACCGTTACCGACCTCCATTGCGACCTGCCGTTGGCCGCCAGACGATAACTGCCGTTAAAAGCCCCGGTGAGCGCAGGGTTTAAGGTAAGTGGGGAAGCCTGAAATTGGGAGAAGTGGATGTCCTGGGCATCAGCGGCGCTTATGCAAACACAAAGGAGAATCAGGATATGTAGGCAGAGGCTTCGGATGGCTTTATCGGATTAAGGTTACATTTCCTTTGTGAAAGTATTCGGCTTGTCCAATACATGTTGCTTTTAGGTAATATACATAGACATCGGGATCTACGGTACGACCTTTATAGGTTCCGTCCCAGCCAATATTTTTATCCCTGGTTTCAAAAACCATCTCTCCCCAGCGGTTATAAACTGTAAAATAAAACTCATCAATATTTTCCCCCCGAACATACAATTCATCATTGTTGCCATCTCCATTAGGGGTAAAGGCATTGGGGATGAAAATCATTGGGGGACCGCAGATGCTTTCTTTCACCACGACTGTAATGGATGTATCAATTTTACAATCTTGATTGTCCGGATCGGTAATATAAACCGAATACAGGGTGGTTTCTGCCGGAGTCGCAATGGGATCCGGAATCTCTGAGTCATTTAAAGAGAATGATGGAGTCCAGGTGTATAAAAAATCATCCATAGGATACACAAAGAGTTGAGTGCTTTGGCTTCTCCAAATGGTGTCTTCTGAAGCTGCAATGTCAATGATCTGATTATAAATATCGGAAAAGCGTACTGAAGCTGTATCAGATCGGGTACATCCGTGTTCATCAACTGCCGTTACATAGTAAACCGTGTGGGTTTGAGGATGAATAAGTATGGTTGAAGTATCGGTATCTGACAATATGCTTTCATGATCTTGCCATTGATATTGTAGATTTTCTTTATCTGCGAAAGCATTTAGAAGTACTTCTTCGCTAAAGCAAAGAACAAGGTTAGGGGCATCTAGTTCAAAATCACTTAAATTTATTCTGACAGAATCAATTACCTCGCATCCTCTTGGGTTTAGAACCCTGATATAAAAAACGGTTGTGTCTTCCGGAGAGTTGGTCGTAAAGGTGTTATTGCTTATATCTGTGTTAAGTATATTATTAAAATTGCGATCAGAAGACCAATAAAATCTATCCCCATTACCTGTAACATTAACAGCCATGCTTATAGGGGGTGAATCGTGGCAGACAACCTGATCAACACTTGATTCTATTGTAAATCCATCAATAAAAATATCTTGAATCAGGGTATCAATGCAGTTGTCATAGTGGATAGAAAGGGTGTATTGAATATTGGTTTCCGGGGCAGCCAGAGGGTAGGAAGAAGTCGGATTATCCAGGCCTTCCGTCGGTGACCAGATGTATGTCCTTTCCGGGTGAGGTGGATTTATTCCAATCCTTATGGTTGAATCAGGGCATATCCCTATTTCGTCTTCCAGAAACAGACTGTCGCCCCTGACATGAACAATCCTTTCCATAGAGTCTGCCAGATTGCATGTGAGGTTATCGGACAAGATAAGTTTTACTCTGTATGTGCCACTGCTGGTGTAGGTATGTGTGGGGGAGGCTTCTGTAGAAGTAGTCCCATCTCCAAAATCCCAAAGAAACTCTGTAGCATTTTGGATCAGACTTCTGTTTTGAAAATTTAATTCCAGATCCAGGTTGCAAAGAGGTGTTGGAGGGATAAAATCAGCTACTACGGCAGGCATTTCAAAGTCAAATTTAAATACGGCACTATTGCATGAATGATTGTTTGTGGAACTTACCGCCCCTGGGTTTGGGTGTATAGGAAAGTCTGAATTCCAGCCACAGCCAGCACAAACAGCCTGGTACATTTTCCCTTTCCTGTCAAACCTGCTGGTACCCCCGTCCACATGTTCGCCACTAATTGGGCCTCCAAAGAAGGATCCATATGACAGGGCAGAAGCATCATCTTCTAATACCATCAGGTAGAAGTCACTACCATCGGTACTTGATTGGTAGGCATTTGCTGTAACATCCATTCCAAAGGTATAACCCGAATTGTTGTACCACCATTGATTAACGGCTCCACCCCATCCTGCAAGGTAGATTTTATGACAGAGGTCTACCAGAAAGGCTGTTGGAGAAATGTTGGGCACACCTATACCTGTTCCAAAGGCTGTGGACCAGATTATGGTGTTCATTTCAGGATTAAATTTTGTAATAAATTGGCCGCTATTTGGTCTGTTGTATACTGCATTATGTATAAAGGTATTGCCGGGAGCCTCAGTCTGACCCAGCACGTAGACGTTATTATCTTTATCCAGTTCTACAAAGTATACCTGGTCATAATGACCTGACCCGTAATAGGTGGCATTTAGCAGGCTTTCTCCGTCGCTTCTAATGTGGGCGATGTAACCATCGGTTCTGCCACCATTGTAATTTGGATGAATTACACCTGCTGTAGTGGGCATATTGGTAGAATTGGTTCCCCCGGCAACTAAGACATGGCCGGATGAGTCAATGGCAACGGAGTATAATGCATCTGTTAACGAACCACCAATGTATGTGCTCCAGATAATCTCGCTAAGCCCCGAATTAAATTTTATAACACAGCCGTCAAGGCCTCCTCCATGAGTGGCTTGTATTGCAGTAGGTGAAACAGGAAAATCTGGTGACCTGGTACAGGAGACAATGTAAATGTTGTCGTTCTGATCGATTTCTATTTCCCCTCTGACTTCGTCAGCATAATTG
>JBKBXU010000287.1:0-6046 GCA_046313675.1 Cytophagaceae bacterium | reverse complement strand
AGATTAAAATAGGGCCTGCTGAAAAAGTCACAAGTGTGCAAGATACGCATGGCCTTACATGAAGACGTATTGAAATACTTCGAATGTGAGGCCATAAAGTAGATTGCGCTTTTGGCTAGCCCAAACATATCGTTTTATCAGATTTTTAAGTTCGCCGATGCACGAAAAGGTAAAGAATAACTAAAAAACCTTTGCACTTAACTTTGAAAAATGCCATGTATGGTATTTTAAATCAATGCTTTGTGTGTTTTTCGGCGCGCCCTAAAATAAATACTGCTGTATGCTCAAGGCATAGAGCGGATAGGCTTTCATCGCATAGGTGGAATATACCGGTATTCCTATGCTAAGATCCAGTCTGGTATTCGAATGGATTATGAATTGAACAGAGCCACGAAACTCGCTGTATCTCCCACTCTGAAGTGCAGGAAAAAAGCCGGGGTCTTTATATAAACTGTTGATATTAAGATCTGCAGACCCATAAAACCTGTTCAATAATTCCCCATAAAGGTTAATGTTTAAATCTTTGTAGCTTTTGTATTTTCCGGGGAATAATAAATATCCAGCCGAAATATCCAGCAGCATGCCATTACCTGACCGCATTCGTATATCTTCTGTTTTGTTTTGAATACGGGCAGGATTTATAAAGCCTCCGGTGGTTGAAAGTGCCAATTTTTTATACAGGAAGGTAGAAATAACACCGCCTCCGAGACCTGAATTGTAACCCATTAAATTAGGTTCAGCTTCAAAATGCAAGGCATCCGTTTTAGAAGCCTCTCCATATATGGCCATCCTAAGATGTCTGTTTGGCCCATCAAGCGAAAGAAAACGATACTTTGCGTACAAATGGCCTCCTTTAAAAGCCATAGGGAAGAGTTCGGAATTACTGACGGCATTATGATTAAAGATTACTGTGGTTACGTTTGGAGGAATCTCTCTTAAATGGTGATTTGAAGCAATTAAACTTCCTATAACTGTAAGTTTAGAATTTACACCATACATCAGGCGTGCGGCATGCCACTGTCTTTGCTGATTACCCGCATTATATCCCTGAAATGAATATCTTTTCCCAAATACCCCTGCCGGAATGGTACTTGCCGGTTCGGTATTTGGAAAAAGCTCCTGGCCGTATGTCCATGGGCTAAAAAAAATAAGTATGTATATAAGTCTTTTCAAATCGATATATAATATACTTCTTGTTTATCAGACGGAAGAGCATTTATCCTACTTTTCCATTTTTTAAATTCCTTATTGGGGATGCATTTTTTATTAAGGATATTCATCCACACATCCCCGGAAAGTGTGTCTTGTACTGATTCTAATATATAAAAAATATTATCGCTATGATTTATATGTCCTTTGGCCGGTATGGAGTCCGAATTGAAGGCATAAAGAACTTTGGTTTCCCGAACAGAAAATCCGGCTTCATACACTTTTTCAACGACCTTCATAATATCCGGTTTAAACCCATCTCTGAATAAAATTTCCGCTTCATTCGTATTAAGGTTCATTGTAATGTTGCTTACAAAATTCAACTGACTTATTGCCCGCTCCACACTGTAGGTGCACATAGAGCAGGTCAATCCATTTATAGTTATGCTAACTTTTTTAAATGAGGCTTCTGCCAAACCTGTTATAAATAAAGCAAATATAAGTAAGTAAACTCGTATCATTTTTTCAGGGATGATATGGATTAAAACGTTTTTGCCTGCCTGACAGTTATATTTTTTCTTGCGACTTTTAATAAATATGCAGGTTATTTAAATTTTCAGTTAAAACTATTTTTATTTGCAGCTAATATGCCGCACCTGGAAACCTTTTTACTATCTATTTCACTACTCATTATTTTGAGTGTGATTATTGCTAAAGTTACGAATAATATCGGAGTTCCGGTTCTTTTGCTTTTTCTTGGGGTTGGAATGCTTGCAGGTGAGGAGGGGATTGGCGGAATTGTCTTTACCGATGCGCAGGTAGCTCAATCCATTGGAATCATTGCTTTAATTTTAATATTATTTTCCGGTGGCCTGGATACCAAATGGTCTATTGTACGGCCTGTATTGCTTCCTGCTATTAGTCTCGCTACACTGGGGGTGCTGGCTACCACTCTGACGGTGGGTTTGTTTCTTTACCTTGCGTTTGATATTTCTTTCCTGGTATGTATGCTGGTTGGGTCGGTTGTGGCGTCCACAGATGCTGCAGCAGTATTTTCTATCTTGAGTTCCAGGAATATAAACATCAAAGGCCGTTCCGGACCCTTGTTAGAGTTGGAATCGGGTAGCAATGATCCCATGGCAATATTTCTGACTATTAGTTTTCTTCAATTAATAACTCAGGATTCTGCTTCCATATGGCATTTAATTTTGACCTTCTTTTTACAAATGGGTTTAGGGTTCGTCATCGGAGCTTTTGCCGGAAAATCTATGGTGGTTTTAATCAATAAATTGAAGTTTCCGGTGGAGGGTTTTTATGCTGTCTTTACACTGGCATTTGCCATATTTACCTATGCCATTACTACAACTTTTCAGGGCAGCGGCTTTCTTGCCGTATATGTGGCAGGTGTGGTTATAAGTAACAATGAAATCGTGTTTAAGAGAAGTTTATTTAGGTTTTTTGACGGACTTGCCTGGCTATCTCAGATTGTCATGTTCCTTACGCTGGGGCTACTGGTTTACCCAAGTAAGATTGTAAATATTATGGGGATTGGCCTGCTGATCTCATTGTTTCTAATATTTGTTGCCAGGCCGGTGGGCGTATTTATTGCACTTGCCGGAAGCTCGTTCAAAATCAAGGAGAAGTTGTTCGTTTCATGGGTCGGGCTTAGAGGTGCTGTTCCTATTATTTTAGCCACCTTTCCCTTGCTTGCGGGAATACCTGAGGCAGGTTGGCTCTTTAATGTCGTATTTTTTATTGTTCTTACCTCTTCCTTGTTGCAAGGTTGGACTATTCCTTTTGCAGCAAAAATGTTGAAGTTAGACGCACCATCTGAACAAAAACTACAATACCCAATTGAATTTAGCTATCCTGAGAAGCTTGATATGAAATTGATAAACCTAAGGGTGCCTCCAAAGTCAGCTATCGAGGGCAGGTCACTCGTGGAAATAGCTCAGTTAAAAGGTAATCTGGTTATCGTAATATACAGGAGTGGTAATTATTTCGTGCCGAGTGGAGGTACTGTTTTGGAGGCTGGAGATGTTATACAGGTATTGGCAAAAAAAGACTCCCTCAAAGAATTGAAGAAGTTCTTTCATTAGCATAAAAATTGCCTTCATTGTTTTTTACCTGGCATCTATTTTTTGTTTCAATACCAGAAAATGTGTATTGATGGATATGGTTTTTACTCTGTCGCTAAACATGTGGTTTACGATAATACTACATTGTGAAAGAAAGTTTCCGGTGATAATTTTTGAAAAGTTTTCTTCTGACAGGTCTTTATTTTTAAGTTCTTTCTTGACTTTTCGCTTATAAGCTCGATTTTTGCTAAGTTGTTCATTGCAAGCCTCCATAACAGGGGTAAGACTTGCTCCATCAATTTTACCTTCCAATTCCTTGTCGAAACATTCACAATAGGCATTGGTGAAAAAATCAGGATCTTTGAGTTTTATGTCACTTGTTTTATAAAGAGCCTGATAAGCAGGACAGGATATGGAAAACTTGTTGTATAGTTCCGTGTAAAATGAATAGTAGCTGCTTTCCTGTTCTTCAATTTCTTCAGCAATGGTTAATACCATTTCAGGATCTTTAAATAAAATATTGTCGTCAGCAAATTGTATCCATTCTTCAAAGGTCATTAAGCTAACGGTGTCAGTTACTGATAATAAATCGCAATATTGTTCCGCCAGCTTATCACTCAGAGATTGGCTTTTAGCAACGAAAAAGATCAATCCCAGTGTTAAAGTCAGTATATATTTTTTCATAATTGAGATTCTAAAATTTTGTTTTCTAAATAACCGTTTAGAACGTATTTTGATTGTGTAAAGTAAAAATATCTAACGACAAGATGTTGAAAGCAGATGCCCTGATTCCATAAAATTTATAATATTTTTAAAAATTGCTTTTCAGGAAATGGTTGAATTCAGCAAATACCTCTGCATTGATTTTGCCTGAAGTCTCAATTTCCAGTATAGCCGGATCGGGTGTGGAATATAGGTTTTTAAGACCCTCCATTAGTTTTGAGGTACTGTTACAGAAAAAATAATTCAAGTTGAAATCCTTGGCTGTATTTTCTGCAGACTGTTTTTGTATTGTTTCAAAATATTCGTCAAGTTCGGCCTGCTTTCCGGGCCCGTCAATAATTCTGAAAATATTGCCGCCGTGGTTATTGAACAGGATAATTTTTAAGTTGTCCGGTCTGTAGTTGTTCCACCAGGCATTTCGGTCATAAAAAAAACTCAGATCTCCGGTAAGTACGGTGGTGATTTTTCCTGAAACCAATGCTCCGCCGTATGCTGTGCTTATTACTCCGTCAATTCCGCTTGTTCCGCGGTTGGCAAATACTCTTATAAACTTATTCCTCAATCCAATAATATTTGCATATCGCACAGGCATACTGTTAGCCAGGTGAAGGTCTGAATTGTCGGGAAGTTCTTCCAGAATGGTATGTGTCAATTCTAATTCAGAAAATGATTTTTGCTGATGTAGAAAATTAGTCAGGACAGTATTTCCTTTAACAGACAAGTCCTTCCAGAATTGGTAGAAAGATTCAGAATTTGTGTAGCTATTGTCAAATGCATTAAAAAAATCTTCCGGAAATTCTTCAACTATGCCCGTTAATGATTGAAAAGTATCTGCCGCTTGGGCCGCAGGATCAATATGGAAATGTATTCCAGGCTTATTGTTCCGCAGGAAGGTTTTCAGGCTTTTGGAAATGACCGATTGCCCGAAGGTGATAAGTACATTCGGTTTTAGTTGGTCAGTAATGGTATTGCTAAGAAAAAGGTCATGATTTTGTATGAAATCCTCACCATGAAGGTTGGAGATAATATCTGCTATTACGGGAATTCGACATTCCCTGCTGATTTTGGCTAAACGGGATTTTAATATACTGTTTTCCTGGTGCTGTCCTGCAATAATCAGTACCTTTCCGGCTGATGCCAATATTTTCATAAGACCTTCTCTTGCCGGAGTGGTTAAGGATGGCCTGCTCGGAAGGGTCTCAAAAATCTTGACCGATGTATCAAAAGAAATAGGGGTCTCGGAATAAAGGGGTTCTCTCAGTGGTACGTTAATGTGAACCGGACCGGCAGGATATCTTTGGCTTAGATTTATAGCTTCATTTACAGTTCTTTCGATAAACCATTTACTGTCAGGATGGGAATAATCCGCAGGGAGGCTGTAGCTTTTTTTTACATGCTTCCCGAAGATGTTTTCCTGAAAAATGGTTTGTCCGTCCTGTTGGGCGATCCATTCTTGCGGCCTGTCTGCAGTTAATATTAACAAGGGGATGTGTTGAAAGAATGCTTCAGCGACGGCAGGTGCATAATTATAGACGGCAGTTCCTGAAGTACACAGGAGAATACTTGGTTTGCAGGTTTGTTGTGCAATTCCCAAGGCTGTAAAAGCGGCTGCACGTTCATCGGAAATGGTTCGTGTTTTGATGCCTTTGTGTCTAACAAGGGCTAGTGTTAAGGGGGCACACCTTGACCCCGGGGAAAGGACTGCCTCATTAAGTCCTTTTTGATAGCATATTTCTGCGATGTTATAAATTGCCTGCACAAGAATCTTTTTACAGGGGCTAATTTACGATTTTATTTATATTAACATAGAAAGTTTACCCAGACAGCGGTTTCGGAATCCGGAGGTAATCAGTTTACAGAAAATCCTGGATGGTTTTAAATTTAAGTTCTGTTTCCAGCCACTCTTTTTCCGGGTTGGAATCTTTGGTTATTCCTGCACCGGCAAACAGGACTGTTTTTTGAGGCAAAATTCGTGCGCAGCGCAGGTTGACAAACAAGTGAGTTTCGTCTTCTAAATTTACCGGCCCAAGGTATCCGGAGAAATACTGCCGGTCAATTTTTTCATTTTTATTTATAAAATCGGATGCTTCTTCTTT
>JBKBXU010000286.1:0-6053 GCA_046313675.1 Cytophagaceae bacterium | reverse complement strand
ACGAGCAGATCGTAAATAAGTTAATACTTATCTTTGATGACCATACCGATGAAGAAGGGTATTATTATGAGCCGTGGGTATGGGAAGTTACTGTATATGAAAAAACCGAAACCCGGTTCGTTTTTGGAGATGAAGAAAATGGTGAATCATATAGATACTATATGCAACCAAAATAATCCCAAGCAATTTTAATCCTAAAAAAAACCCTTGAATGGCCTTCATGGGTTTTTTTATTATACACACAGAAAACTTGTCGATTCTTTTAGAACACAAAACGCTTTTAGTGGTTTAAAGTTTTTTTTATATATTTATACTTATAAGACCTTTATTCAATTGCATTTGTAACTTATAAAAGACGCATTCAATGAAAAAACTTTGCTTTATCCTCTTGATTGGAGCCATAACCTTTTCTTGTAAAAAGAAAGAGCCGGAGCCAACCACAATTGATGAAACATCCATAGACGTAAACGATCCGAACCAGGTAGCGGGATCTATCAAGATCAGAAATTCAACGGTAAAGGATGGTACACCTCCCCCACCATCTCAGGACCCGGCATCACCTAAAATTACTGACCTATACGATGGCGACAATATTCAAACGACCAAAGGAGCAACCATAGACCTTGGCATGGGACTGGAAAGCGGAGAAGTAACAGGCTATTACATGCAGGTGGAAGGTGCAAGTACCTATTTTGATATTTCTGCTCAGGAAGCAAGAGTGGATAACATTTCAAGAGACCTTTCATTTCAATTGGAACTACCGGCAAACATTAGTCTTGGAAAATTTTGTATTTCCTACAGAGCCTATGACTCTCAGGGAAGAGTCAGCAATTATTTCAGGCAATGCATTGAGATCAGGGATTCGGTTGAATCAACAACACCCGATCCAAGCCCAAATCCTAATCCTAACCCTCAGGAGCCTGATTGTGATGACCTGTCTCAAACAAACAGTCAGCTAAACCTGGATGGGGTTTGTGACCTTTTATCCAGAATATGGGGCCCTGGAAGCAACAGCATGTACATTGGTGGTGGGTTAAACTATACCACACAGGCCGGGTACGGTTGGGCTCAACAATATGATGGAAAAAATGTCACTGCATTTAGCATCACGGGGGGAGATACTACAAACTATATCTCTATAACTGCAGAAGTAGATGTAAGCGTTTATGGGCCGGAAGGTTCATTTATTGAAGTATGGGACCTTGAAAGTCTGACCGTAATTCAAAGCGACACCTCCGGCCCAAACTACCCTGTTGTCTTTAGGGCACAACCCAATAGACGCTATGGCGGATTTGCCTGGTACATGGATAACCACGAATTGGAGTTCCCTATGTCTGCCTATTGAAAATTAAGAGTTGCAGCTTACTTAACAAAAAGCCATCCTCTCACGGGATGGCTTTTTGTTTTTAGAAAAATTGGTATGTCTGCATAATTTATGCTCTGCATGCATAACATTTTTATTGCTTCTCCGTTAAAGAATGGTAAAGAATAGATATGAAGAAAGATCAAACCGTTTGCTTTCATATCAAGGCTTGCTGGCATGCAATATCCCGGATGTACAATGAGCAGGGGCACGATACAGGATTAACAACAGCTATAGGCTACGTTTTGTTAAACATAGATGTGAAAAAAGGAACTCCTGCAACTAAAATCGCACCTTTAATAGGCATGGAACCCAGAAGCCTGACCCGAATGCTGAAAAACCTGGAAGAGGAAGGTTTGATCTACAGAGAAAGCGACGACAAAGACAAACGCATGGTGCGAGTTTACCTGACAGAAACAGGAAAAGAAAAGCGGGAAATCGCCAAAGCCGTCGTAAAAAAATTCAATAACTACCTCCGAAAGGAAATAGAACCTGAGAAATTGGACATTTTTTTTGATGTAATGAAAAAAATAGATAATATCATTGCTCAAAAAGCTATATTTTAATATTTAACAAGAACATATTTTTTCATCATATGAACAGAAGGATAAAGAAAGCCGCAGTATTAGGTTCCGGAGTAATGGGCTCACGGATCGCCTGCCATTTTGCAAACATCGGTCTTGAAGTACTCCTGCTTGATATAGTACCCAAAGACACCAACGATGCCGAAAAAGCAAAAGGTTTGTCCCCGGACCATCCGGCAGTAAAAAACAGGATTGTAAATGAGGCATTAGCTGCTGCCATCAAAGCTAACCCGTCCCCACTATACGATAAATCCTTTCAGTCCCGAATAAAGACCGGCAATTTTGACGACAATATGAAAGATATTGCCGCCTGCGACTGGATTATTGAAGCGGTGGTTGAAAACCTGGATATTAAGAAACTTGTTTTTGGAAATGTGGAGAAGTTCCGCACACCTGGAACATTGATCACTTCCAACACCTCAGGAATCCCTATCAACCTTATGACAGAGGGGCGAAGTGATGACTTCAAAAAACACTTTTGCGGAACCCATTTCTTTAATCCGCCCAGGTATTTAAAGCTTCTTGAAATCATACCCACAAAAGAGACTGACCCCTCTGTAATCGATTTCTTTATGCACTATGGCGACCTGTATTTGGGCAAGACCACGGTATTATGTAAAGATACACCGGCTTTTATCGCCAATCGTGTAGGTATACTTTCAATTATGGAAGTGGTCAAAGTCATGCAGGAACTAGATCTCAGTGTGGAAGAGGTAGACCGTCTTACCGGACCGGTAATTGGCAGGCCTAAATCAGCTACGTTCCGAACCGGCGATGTAGTTGGCTTGGATACCCTTGTTAAGGTAGCGGAAAATTTACACAAGGCGCTTCCTGAGGATGAGTACAAGGAATCTTTTAAAATTCCTGCGTATTTACAAAAAATGATTGAAAACAAATGGCTGGGAGATAAGAGCGGACAAGGGTTTTACAAAAAAACCAAATCCCCGGAAGGCAAAACAGAGATATTGTCGCTAAACCTGAACACACTTGAATACGGTCCGCAACAAAAGGTAAAATTTCCAACCTTGGAGCAGACCAAAACCATTGAGAACGTAAAGGACAGATATAAAGTAATACTTGCCGGGAAAGATAAAGCCGGAGAGTTTTACAGAAAAACATTTGGTTCTGTATTTCAATACGTCTCTAATCGCATACCTGAAATTGCCGACGAGCTTTATAAGATCGACGATGCCATGAAGGCTGGTTTCGGATGGGATTTTGGGCCTTTCGAAACATGGGATGCCGTAGGCCTTGAACGTGGCGTAAAAATCCTTGAAGACCTTGGCAAAAAGCCTGCAAAATGGGTATACGACATGGTAGAAGGTGGAAATAAATCTTTCTACACCATTGAAAACGGACAACGCAAATATTATGACATCAATGAAAAAAGCTATAAAGTAATCCCGGGAACCGAAGCATTTATTCTATTAGATAACCTGAGAGAGAACAAAGTGGTCTGGAAGAACTCTGGGGTAACCTTGTTTGATATAGGCGATGGTGTATTGAACCTCGAGTTTCATACAAAAATGAACACCCTTGGTGGTGAAGTCGTACAGGGAATAAATAAAGCCATCAACCTGGCGGAGGAAAAATACCGTGGATTGGTCATTGGAAACGACGGTGCCAACTTTTCTGCCGGAGCCAACCTGGCCCTGGTGTTTATGTACGCAATCGAACAGGAATACGATGAGATCGACTTTATGATCCGTACCTTCCAGCGCACCATGATGCGCGCCAGGTATTCATCCATTCCGGTCGTCGTTGCACCTCATGGTTTGACACTTGGGGGCGGTTGTGAACTTTCCCTTCATGCCGACAGAGTGCAGGCATTGGCAGAAACATACATCGGCCTGGTAGAATTTGGTGTTGGCCTTATCCCCGGAGGTGGCGGAACCAAAGAAATGACCCTACGGGTTTCTGATGCCTATGAAGAAGGCGATATACAACTCAACTCATTGAAAAATGCTTACCTGAATATTGGCATGGCAAAAGTCGCCACTTCAGCGCATGAGGCCATGGCAATGAATTATTTCCGGAGAGGTGACGGCATATCCATTAATCGGAGCAGACTTATAAAGGATGCAAAAGCCAAAGTTTTAGAACTGGCCGATGCCGGATATACCCAAGCAAAAGAGCGGACTGACATAAAAGTCCTGGGCAGAAGCGGACTGGGTATGTTTATAGCCGGTGCAAACTCCATGGTTTCGGGAAAATATATTTCTGAACACGACAAGCTAATTTCGGAAAAACTGGCCTATATTATGTGTGGGGGAGATCTTTCTCAGCCTACCATGGTGTCAGAACAGTACCTGTTGGACCTTGAAAGAGAAGCCTTCCTCTCACTTACAGGAGAGAGAAAAACCCTGGAGAGAATCCAAAGCATTCTTAACACTGGAAAACCATTAAGAAATTAACAGCAAAGCAAAATTTTAAATTTCAACTTTTTAACGTCTTAAACTATGGAATCATATATAGTAGCTGCCTATAGATCCGCTGTCGGAAAAGCACCCCGGGGAGTCTTCAGATTTACTCGTCCCGATGACCTGGCAGCCGGGGTAGTAAAACACCTTGTTTCCTCCGTCCCCGGTCTGGACAATGAACGAATTGACGATGTTATTGTAGGAAATGCCACTCCTGAAGCCGAGCAAGGCCTTAACATTGGACGAATGATCGCACTCATGGGGCTGGATACCATCAAAGTTCCCGGTATGACCGTAAACCGCTACTGCTCCTCCGGACTGGAAACCATTGCCATTGCCGATGCTAAAATACGCGCAGGCCATGCCGATTGCATTATTGCCGGAGGCGTGGAATGCATGAGCCCTATTCCTTTCGGAGGCTGGAAAATCGTGCCGAATTATGACGTTGTAAAAAGAAACCCCGACTATTATTGGGGAATGGGCCTTACCGCAGAAGCCGTGGCTAACGATTTTAAAGTATCCAGGGCAGACCAGGATGCTTTTGCCTATACATCGCATCAAAGAGCCCTGGCTGCAATTAAAGAAGGCAAATTTAAGGATGACATTGCTCCATTTACAGTAAAAGAAACCTATCTGGATGATAATGAGAAAAAGAAAACCAGAGAGTATACCGTGGACACCGATGAAGGGCCCAGAGCAGACACCTCTGTAGAGGCTTTGGGGAAACTTAAGCCGGTATTTGCTGCCGGAGGATCTGTTACTGCCGGGAACTCTTCCCAAACCTCGGATGGGGCAGCCTTTGTTCTTATTATGTCAGAGAAAATGGTAAAGGAACTTAACCTGAAACCCATTGCAAAACTTGTCAGCTATGCTGTTGCAGGTGTGGAGCCCCGGATTATGGGAATAGGGCCAATTGATGCCATTCCGAAAGCACTTAAGCAGGCGGGAATGAAAAAAGACGACATTGACCTTATAGAATTAAATGAGGCTTTTGCATCGCAATCCCTTGCCATTACCCGTGAGCTTGACCTGGATATCGAAAAACTAAATGTAAATGGCGGAGCCATTGCACTGGGACATCCCCTGGGCTGCACAGGTGCCAAGCTGTCGGTTCAGATATTCAATGAATTAAAACGACGCAATAAAAAATACGGCATGGTCACCATGTGCGTGGGAACAGGCCAAGGTGCCGCAGGTATTTTTGAAATGTTATAAAATTTTTATCTATAGTCTAAACTCTTAAAGTCTACCATTATGGCAACTAAAATCAAAAAAGGCGGAGCATATATCATACAACAGGCAGAACCTAAAGAAATATTTATACCTGAAGAATTTAATGAAGAGCAGAAGATGATTTCTGACATGGCAACCGATTTTCTGGCTTCAGAAGTCCTTCCAAACCTGGACAGGATCGATGCACAGGAAGAAGGCCTTATGGAAAAGCTTCTCGAAAAAGCAGGAGAATTGGGGCTTTTGGCAACATCAATACCCGAGCAATACGAAGGCTTTGGTAAAGATTTTAACACATCGCTTTTGCTAACTGAAATTATCGGAGGAGGACATTCTTTTGCCGTGGCACTTGCTGCGCATACCGGAATCGGAACGTTACCAATCGTCTATTTTGGAAACGAAGAGCAAAAGAAAAAATATTTGCGTAAGCTTGCAAATGGGGCCCTGAAAGCCAGT
>JBKBXU010000285.1:0-6087 GCA_046313675.1 Cytophagaceae bacterium | reverse complement strand
TAAAAGATAAAGCAGCTTCTGCTGAAACTCGCGGACAGCTTTATATGTGGATGAAAGAAGTGATTGAAATTACTCAACCTAAAATCTTTATTGCTGAAAATGTTAAAGGGCTTGTAAATCTTGATAATGTAAAAGAAATAATCCAAAATGACTTTTCCTCTGCAAATGGAAACGGGTATATTGTACTTGACCCACAAATTTTACATTCTGCAGATTTTGGCGTTCCTCAATCAAGAGAAAGAGTATTTTTTATTGGTATCAAAAAATCAGCTTTAAATAAATCAGCTTTAGCAGAATTAAGAAAAGAAAAGATCTTAGAAGCTTATAACCCTTACCCCATACCTACTCATTCTTATACTGTTGAAGGGGAAGATTTAAAACATTTCGTTCAACTAAAAGATGTATTTAAGCATTTAGATGAACCAGAAACAGCGAAGGATGTGTCCCAGAAATTTTATTCAAAAGCAAAGTTTATGGGTAAACATTGCCAGGGACAAACAGAAATAAAACTGTCAAGCATTTCACCAACGATTCGTTCCGAACATCATGGCAACATTGAATTCAGAAGACTTTCAAAAGAAAATGGAGGACAAATTGAAAGCGAATTAAAAAAAGGATTAAAGGAAAGAAGGTTGACCGTAAGAGAGTGTGCTTTAATACAAACTTTTCCACCTGACTATGATTTTGTAATCGAAAAGAAGAATGGTAAAAAAGGTTCATTTTTAGTTAGTCCATCGCAAGCGTATAAAATTATTGGCAATGCCGTTCCACCACTTTTGGCTTATAATTTAGCAAAGAGAATTGAAGATGTTTGGGATTTATATTTTTTAAAAAGTAATGATAATTTCAGTTAATTCAGACCCAGATAGAAATGAATTTGACTTGTTGCTCGGTTCAACAATTTCAGAACTTAATATACATGCTCAAAAATCATCTAAAAAAGTAGAAACACTATTAGGTAGGCATTTAGAGCCTTATGTAAAAGATGTAATGAGCGAAAAAGCTATTGGAACACCCTTTGAAAATTCAATAGAATTAATTGGAGGTCAAAAATTTCCCGATATAGTTGCAAAAAAATATTATGGAATTGAAGTAAAAACAACAACTCAAAATCATTGGAAAACCACAGGTAATAGCGTTTTAGAAGGCACAAGAGTTGAAGGCGTTGAGAGGGTCTTTATGTTGTTTGCTAAGTTGGCAAGTCCTATAGAGTTTCGATGCAGGCCATATGAAGAGGTATTGTCAGAAGTTGTGGTAACGCATTCTCCCAGATATTTGATTGATATGAATTTGGAAGAAGGCAACACAATTTTCGATAAAATCAAAATGCCTTACGATACGTTAAGAAATGAAGAAAATCCTATCAGGCCAATTGTTGATTATTATAGAAGCAAGTTAAAACCTGGTGAAGAGCTTTGGTGGATGGATGCTGATAATAACAGTAAGCCGAGCAATATTGTCATTAGGATCTGGAATAATTTATCGCATAAAGAAAAACAAGACCTTAAAAATCGGGCAATGGTTTATTTTCCAGAGCTTTTTGGAAATAGAAGTGATAAGTTTGGAAGACTTGCCATTTGGCTTGTGACCCGTGAAGCAGTTGTTTGCCCAAATGTTCGAGATTTATTTACTGCAGGAGGAAAAAGTGATTATCTAATTGGCACAAAGGTTTATGAAATGGTACCAAGAATACTTTTGAATTTGTTTGACAATATTACAAATATTGTAGAAACAATAATGCAGGCATCTGCATTTGAACTATCGGAATACTGGGAAAGAAAGACAACAGAAAAAGATAAACTCGTTGATTGGATAAATTTAGTTGCCGAATATTCTAAGAAAATTCAAGACGCAAAACATTTAAACATTAAGCGAATATTGACAGAATTAGCATTAAAATAGACTCTAAGCGACAAACCCTTAAAACTATTGTTAAAGCCATGCCAAAATAGCATATAGCATTTCAGCGGTTATTGTGAAAGCTCATTTTTACCCCCCTCAGATTCTCTTTTTAGGATCTCAGGATGTCAAAGAAGGCATTTCGAATTTATCTTATTTTAGTTAGTCTACACCTTAATTAGTGAAATAGTAAATGAGGAATCTTGTAATGCACATAATGGTCATACATTCTCAGAGACCTCTTTGGAGAGACTCATTGTTCTTACTGACAGTTTTAATGCTTTCAAATAACTGTTTTAGCCAAACACCTTCACAAGACACGGTTAAAACCGATGTTAAGGGAATTTTTCTAAAGGATACATGGGTTACAAACCATATTTTAGGCCTTGACACTGCTATTCAGGTTTACAAACTGACAAGATACACCCCTAAAGGAAAATTCGCCGGAAACATTACTCAGTTTTCTGACAGTTTAAATTTTCAATGTAACTATACCGCTTGGTGCGGTAATGATTACTTTACGAATGTCTCAGGGAAATACAAATTTATTGATAAAGACAAAATAGCCATTACTGTTGATACAGTTTCTTATCGTGGAATGTGGGATAAGCCAACTGAACTTAGAGAAACAAACTATTTGACCTTTACAGTTTCAATCCATGGAGACACAATAGTTTTAACGAGGCAGAAATAATTGACGTTGGTTGGCAGATATTTTTTAGCTATCTTTCTTATCTGTGTTGGAAATTAAATCCGCTTTTAAAGCTTTAACAGCAATAAGTATTATTTACATAAAACAAGGTTTTTTAGTAATGATATTTTAGGATTCCTAAGTGAGAATGAATTTTTTCCTATTGATGTATCTTTTAGCATACCCTTTTTTATCTTATTAAATGGCAGGTTTTTAATAATAAAAATCTGCGAACAACTTTTATGTGACGCTTATGTGACTAAACGTAAATTTTATTTCTTATTTTCGTTATAGATAATATATTTATGTGACTAATGGAAGAAAAAGATTTAAATATCCTGCTTAGTGAACTTCGATCATTTGCAAATGAGACTGAATGGATAGAATTTAAAATAAATAATGACGAGGAATTAGGAGAATACATTTCTGCTCTTTCAAATTCTGCATGTTTGCATGATAAGCAGTTTGGATATATTGTTTTTGGAATAGATGATAAAACTCATCGTATTGTGGGTACGGATTTTACTATTGATAAAAAGGGAAAAGGAAATGAGGATTTAATACCATGGTTAACTCGTTCTCTTAATCCAAAGATTCACTTTGACTGTTATACTCTTAATTATTCAGAAGGTAAAGTGGTGATTTTCAGAATTCGTGCAACCGCAAATACTCCTGTAACTTTTCTAAATACTGCATACATTAGAATCGGATCATATAAGAAAAAACTATCTAACTTTCCTGAAAAAGAACGGCTTATCTGGACGAAGGAACCTACAACAGAATTTGAGCGAGTGAATGCTGTTGAGGGACTTACTAGTGATGAGGTTTTAAAACTGATTGACTATCCAGCGTATTTTGATATGACAAACCTTCCTTTACCTTCTAACAAGAATGGAATTATAGAAAAGCTTTCTCAGGAAAAACTAATTCGTTCATATAATTCTAAATATGCAATTACCAATCTCGGGGCTATCTTATTTGCTAAAGATTTGGAGCAATTTGAAACTTTAAGTAGGAAAGCCATAAGAGTAATTATATATGTCGGGAAAAACAAGCTTAAAACTAAAAAGGAACAAAAGGGTAAAAAGGGCTATGCTAATGGATTTGATGGGTTGATTAATTACATTGATGATCAGCTACCAACAAATGAGGTAATAGATACTTTACGAAAAGAGGTTAAGATGTATCCCAAGTTAGCAATTAGAGAATTAGTAGCTAATGCAATTATTCATCAAGATTTTCTAATTTCTGGCACGGGACCTATGATAGAAATTTATTCGGATAGGATAGAAATAACCAATTCAGGGAAACCGTTAATTAATACCTTACGATTTGTTGACCACAATCCTCAATCTAGAAATGAGAAGTTAGCTCAATTCATGAGAAGACTAAACATCTGTGAAGAAAGGGGCAGTGGTATTGATAAGGTATTATATGAATGTGAAGTTTACCAGCTTCCAGCACCTAAATTTATTGAAGGGGAGAATTATACTCGAATAATTGTATATGCTCATAAGACACTAAGGCAAATGGATAAAGAGGATAAAATAAGGGCCGCATACCTTCATAGTTGCCTGAAAATCGTATCTGGTGAATATATGACAAACCAGACATTAAGAGACAGGTTTGGTATAGAGGAAAAAAATTACTCAATGGCATCAAGAATAATTTCAGAATCTATCAAAGCGGGAATGATAAAAGATTATGATCCTGAAAGTAGTTCAAAAAAACATGCCAAGTATGTCCCTTTTTGGTATTAGTTTAGGTCTCGTTATTTTATTAACGGCTTTCCGTAAACATCTACTGGTTATCTTGCAGCATTAGTAAACCCGTTTATAAATTTAGTTAATGAAACTTCTCAAGAATAGTTCTTTTCTGTTGTTTCTGATCCTTTTCAGCCATTGCCAGAAAGAGAAACTGGTTGAAAAAACACCTTCCTCAAAGCCGGAAATAAAGATTCTCAGTCCGGAAGAAGGTGTTTTATATGAAGAACGCCAATTGGCAGTGAAGGCTGTCCTTAGCAATGAAGATGATGCAATAGGAGATTATAGTATTCAGGTTTTAAAACTTGCAGATGGCAGGGAAGAGGAGGTTTGGTCCTTTGCCGATCATGCACATGTCAAAGAGTTTTCTCTTGACCTGGCTTTTGATTTGCCTTACGAAAAGCTTACGAATTACAAACTGAGTATTACAGCCCGGGATCACTATGAAAACAGCAGCACCAAGGTGGTACATTTCTCCGGAAGGTTCCAGGTTGATCGGTCTGTGCCCATGATTACTGTTTATAGCCCTGCGCAGGGACAGAATTTTCATAATAGATTTATACCTATCAATATTAATATCACCAATGAGGATAACGATGTTAAGGTTTATTCACTTCAGGTTACAAATGTGGCTACAGGTGCCGAGGTGTTTAAGGTTGAGGAAAACGTTTCTTCAAAAGAAATAAACGTATATAAAAGCTTTGAACTTCCTACCTCTGCACAGACGAATTACCTGCTGATTGTAAAGGTTACAGACTCATATGGTAGGGAAGCTTTACGAGAGGTGAGTTTCTCAGGGCACTATCACTAATATAAAATGTTAAGCCAGACCTGAAAAATTAATTCTTTCAGGTTTGGCTTAACAAAGGCTACTTTTTAAATAAGTAGAACATATACTTCTTATACTTTCTAAAGTTTTCCCCGCTACGCTGTCCACTGAAATGCTTGTTTTGCATCTTCTCAAGCTTCTTTTTGTATTTCCACTTTACAAGTTTAACTACCCATGGGAATCGATCTTCGGCAAGTAGAAAAACCAGGTTGTACACTGGGTGCAGTACTTCTTTGGCTAAGTCATTGACAATGTCAATGGTAAGTGAGGTTTCCGCCGTGATGTCTCTTTCTTTTACTAATTGAAGTGACTGCTTTTTTAGTTTTTCATTGAACATGTCAAACTCATGTCCCCCACCCAACAAGCTTTTTTTCTCCGGATCAACTTTAAAAAAGTCGCAGATCATTATGTGTCCGCCGGGATTAAGGTGCTTTTGTGCCTTTTCAAAAGCTGTCTCAACCGGAATGTACTGGAAACTTTCGCTGAAGATTACCAGGTCATAGGTTTTGTTGGATTCCATATTCTCAAATTTTGTTTGAAATATGGTTGATTCTTCGGTAGCTATCAGCTTTCTGGCATGCTCAGTAAGAATCACTCCCGGAGATACGGCATCAACTTTGTATCCTTTTTCTATCAGCGTACGTGCCATTCTTCCACTACCACAACCAACATCAAGAATGGTTTTTGTACCTTCCGGGATGTTTTCCATCAGAAAATCAGCATAATTTTTTTGTGCCTGTGCCAAATTACCGACATCGCCTTTTAATCCATCAGTGAATAAGCCATAATGAAGGTATTCGGTTTTAAGAAAGAATTTAAAAATCAAAAGGCCTATCTCCAGGCCTACTTCTTTGGAGTCTACTTTTTTTACTCTACGAGCCATACGTTTATTATTAGAGTGTCAA
>JBKBXU010000284.1:0-6121 GCA_046313675.1 Cytophagaceae bacterium | reverse complement strand
TTTGCGTTTGCTCCACACCAAACCAGGATAATCCTTTGATGGATGTTGCTGAGTGTCCCGGAATCCCAGTTCTTGGACTTGATGTTTGGGAACATGCTTATTACTTAAAATATCAGAACAAAAGACCAGATTACATTGCAGCTTTCTGGAGTGTTGTAAACTGGGAAGAGGTTGCTAAGAGATACGAAGCAGCTTTATAATTTTGACTTTTTAAATTCTTAATTTTGAATTGGTAGGAGCTTGCACGAAGGTGTGAGCTCTTTTTTTGTCCCTTTTAACTATGGAGGAACACGGAGTTTACACAGAGTTGCGCTAAAGCGCAATAAAGACGTCTTTATGGTATCACGATGGGCACGAAGAAAAAACACGATGATCCGCTGAAGCGGATGCACGAAGGAGTCTGGTTCTGTTAAAGGTTTAACTGACGACTCTTTTCGATTTAGTGCCATCCCCCGACCGTACGACCTTGCCGGACTTGCGAGGGGCTTAGCTAAGCCACAGTTCCGGCATCTGTTGGATGCAACGTAAAGTCATTCCGTGATGAAGTCGTCATCGAAGGATGTTCGATCAAGCATTCTATCACTGCCAGCGGCAACGGATCCCGGAACAGGTCCGGGAAGGTCGTTAATTGGAAGTTTTGTAGTAGTGGCTGGCGGCAGAGCCAATTTTAACCACGGATAAACACAGAGTTGCGCTAAAGCGCATTAAAGACGTCTTTATGGTATCACGACGGGCACGAAGGAAAAACACGAGGATCTGCTGGAGCGGATGCACGAAGGGGTCTGAGGGAAAATTACGATGTTCGATTGGAAAGTAGATTCTGACCCTGACCGTCTTTGCGAGGCTTTACATAGGGTTTAGCGTCGGGGAAAGCCGTGGCAATCCCCTCGATCGGGAAACCATTGCCGGATTGCCGGGATGAAAGAACTATGCCGCTTCTTACACTCCATGTTCACTTGTTTATCCTATGGATTTTTAGCTTCAAATCACAAACTTTAAAATCTGTTTCGATAAAACGCTTGGTTTTTTAAGTTTGTGCTTGGATATTAGTGTCTTAAAACTACAGAGTCCTCTTTGTAAGAGGGGTCTGGGGTTGAGGAAAATAATTTGAATTGTATACTTTGATTGAGTATGAGCAAAGAAGAAAGTCTTGTTCCTGATGAAATAGTAATCAATAAAATACTTATAATCAGAGGCAGGAAAATAATGATCGACACAGATCTTGCAGAACTTTATGGAGTGCCAACAAAAAGATTAAATGAGCAGGTAAAACGAAATTCCAAACGTTTCCCTGAGGATTTTATGTTCCAGTTGACAGAGGAGGAAAAAACCGAGGTGGTCGCATTTTGCGACCACTTGAAAAAACTTAAGTTCTCTCCCAACTTACCTTATGCCTTTACAGAACATGGAGCAGTAATGTTGGCTAGTGTTTTAAATAGTGATAGGGCAATAGACGTAAATATTCAGATAGTGAGGATATTTATCAAAATGCGAGAAATGCTTTTGACGCAAAAGGACTTACTATTAAAGTTTGAAGAAATGGAAAAGAGAATTGCAGGGCAGGATGATAAAATTTATCAGATCTTTGATTACCTCAGACAGTATATTAATGAACAGGAAACACCCCGACCAGAGATAGGTTTTAAGAGTAAAAAATAACAGCAATAGGTTGTTCGTGGTGAATTCGTCATAGAAGGAATGTTCGATCGGGCATTTTTATCACTACCAGCGGCAACGGATCCCGGAGTCAAGTCCGGGAAGGTTGTTAATTGGAAGTTTTGTAGTAGTGGCTGGCGGCAGAGCCAATTTTAACCACGGAGGAACACAGAGTTTCGCTGAAGCGGATGCACGAAGTATGAATCCAGCCTTAGGGTATGACTGACGACTCTTTTCGATTTAGTGCCATCCCCCGACCGTACGACCTTGCCGGATTGCGATGGGTAATTTATGACGGCATAGAAATATTTATTAATTCCATCTACCTTTTTTTCTGCTGATAATATGTAAAATTGATTTATCAAGATTATTATTCTTGTTGGATCAGGCTGGCTCCCTTGTTTTAGGGGAGCTGCCCAGAGGGCTGAGGGGTTGTAAATTTAACCACGAAGGAACACAGAGTTTGACACGGAGTTGCGCTGAAACGCAGACGTTTTACCAATACATGTCGTAATTTTTTCCGCTCTGAAAAAGACGCGATTAATCGCGTCTCTACTTATAGGTGCTTAAACTGCCTTAAGAAGCGTACATCATTTTCAGTAAACAGGCGTAAATCTTTGATTTGATACTTTAACATTGTGATACGCTCTATACCCATACCAAAGGCAAAGCCGCTGTATTTTTCTGGGTCTATGTTGCAGTTTATCAATACATTGGGGTCTACCATGCCCGCACCACCTATTTCAACCCAACCGGATTGCTTGCAGATGTTGCAGCCTTTTCCTTTGCAAATCAGGCAGGTGATGTCTATTTCGGCACTAGGTTCGGTGAATGGAAAGAAGGATGGGCGGAATCGTACTTTAATATCTTTACCAAACATTTCCTTGACAAAGTGATACAAAGTTTGTTTAAGGTCTGCAAAGCTAACGTTCTCGTCTATATATAGCCCTTCAATCTGGTGGAATACGCAATGTGCCCGCGCAGAGATGGCTTCGTTACGAAATACCCTTCCTGGCGACAACGTGCGTATAGGCGGCTTCTGATTTTCCATAACCCTTACCTGAACGGAAGAAGTATGCGTACGAAGTGTTATATCCGGATTCTTTTCTATGAAAAAGGTATCCTGCATTTCACGTGCAGGGTGATTTTCGGGAAAGTTAAGGGCTGTAAAATTGTGCCAGTCATCTTCAATTTCCGGGCCTTCGGAAAGGTTAAAACCCATACGTGCAAAAATCTCAATCAATCTTTCACGTACAATGGTTAGAGGATGCCTGGAGCCAAGCATATTCGGTGTTACCGGTAAGGTAAGGTCAATGTCTACCGATCCGCTGCTTTGGCTTTTTTGATCTTCAATCTTTACTGAAGCCTCATCAAATTTGGTTTTTGTAAAATTTTTGAGGTTGTTCAGCTCCATCCCAACAGCTTTTTTCTGTTCGACAGGAACGTTTTTGAGCTCCTCAAATAAGGAAGACAGTTTTCCTTTTTTACTTATAAATTCCAGACGAAACTCTTCGAGAGTCTTTTCATCCTTTATATCAAATGCCTCAGCCTCTTTATAGAAGAGTGATATTTTATCCTGCATGATGATTCTATTATAATCAGAGGGCAAATTTACACTATTAATAGAAATTCCACACCCAAAAATTGAGATTATAAAAAAAAGCCGGAGAGTATCCAGCTTTTAAAAATGAGTCTGGTTTTAAGAAACCCTTAAAATACAAAACCCAGTCTGAAGTTTCCAATGATGGAGGATGATATGGATCGGTTACCTCTTTGTGTTACGATGTTGATGGTTGGAGCCCCGGCTGCTGTTGACTCCACCTCCAAGTCACGAAGGTTTGTTGCCAGGAGTCCCCATCCAAATTCGGCACCTATAAAAATATTTCTTATAAAGTAGAAGTCTGCGCCACCTACCAGACGGAAGCCTATGGCATTACCGGCATCCGGTGCATCAAATCCTGGAACACCTAATATGGCACCTTTTCTTGTGAAGGACGATCCCAGGCTGTAATTACCACCGGGTGCTACGTCTGTTCCCCGTTCTCTAACGGAGGTAAATGCCACCAGAAAATCACCGCCTATGTAAGGAGAAAGCCTGTCGGTTCCTTCAAAATGTCTTTCCAAACCAATGTTTATTCCCATTTGAGTGTATGAACCTCTGATTTCGCCATAATTTTGCGGACTCATTGGGTCATCCGGAATGTTTACTGTTTCGGATTGAGAAGCAATACCAAGGCCCAGCCGGGCTGCTGTACGGCTGCTGATAAAATACCTGAAACGTAACATGTTGCTGTTGAGTCCTAATTGAGTATCAAGAAGTCCTCCAAGGAAAACAAATTCTGCTGTAACGTCTCCCTGATTCGCTTTAAACTCTGAGTCTTGAGCCTTGCTGTTAAACGCTATAAAGATGATTAATGCTGTTATAGTAAAATGCTTATTCATTTTGATAAAAGTTTGTGTTTAAAAATGACCTTATGTGGTTCAGACTAATCAACCTGCATGGGTTTAAAATGTTTCACACTTTTCTTCTGAGGGTAAATTTTGGCTTATTTCATACATCATGATGCTATGCCGCATTATTTTAAATGACCTTAATCATAGATATTGGCTAAAAAATGCAGAACTTTGTATTGTTATGCTGATAGGTATAAAAGCGCAATTGAAAAAAGAAATATTGCTGGAATGGCGTCAAAGGTATGCTTTGAATGGTATGCTTTTATTTGCAGGCAGCACGGTGTTTATATCCTATTTAAGCCTGGGTGTACGTTCAGGAGATTTGTCGGTGTTTACATGGAATGCGTTATTCTGGATTATCATTCTTTTTACGGCTGTCAATGCCATCACAAAAAGTTTTATGCAGGAAAAGCAGACAAGGAATTTGTATTATTATAACCTTACCAGTCCTCAGGTACTGATATTATCTAAGATCATTTATAATTTTCTTTTAATGATCGTTCTTACTTATACAGCATACATATTTTATTCCATGGTTATGGGCAATCCGGTGGAAGATTTTCTACTGTTCGCAATAGTTCTTTTGTTGGGTTCTTTATCCTTTGCAGGGACGCTGACCTTGGTTTCGGGGATAGCTTCTAAAGCTGGGACTGGAGGAGGGATGTTAATGGCCATACTTAGTTTCCCGATTATTATTCCTGTTTTGATGCTTTTGATAAAATGTTCCAAACATGCTATTGATGGCTTGGATCGTAGTTTGATATGGGGCGATGTTTTTGTTCTTTTGGCAATAAATGCCATGGTTATAGCAATCTCTTATTTATTATTTCCATTCATATGGAAGAGTTGATAATAATTAACGTTAATGGATTTATTATGGAGGATTCATTGTTTATAAGTTTAAATTTTGCCAATCTTATTAGATTATGAAAGCTAATTGGTGGAAAATACTGGCCATAGTGCTCGTGGTATATACGCTTACAGCAGGAATGTTGATAGAGGTGCCTCGCCTGGTCATATTACATGAATCTATTCGAAACCTTTATTTTCACGTTCCAATGTGGTTTGGAATGGTGATTCTTTTGTTGATTTCGGTAATCTTTTCAATACGATATTTGCTTGGTTTTAAATCTAAAGATGATATCTATGCTATAGAATTTGCTAATGCGGGTGTTCTTTTCGGTATTCTTGGAATTATAACCGGAATGATTTGGGCAAGGCTTACCTGGGGTGAATACTGGAGCAGAGATCCCAAGCAGGACGCTGCAGCTATTGGCTTGCTAGTTTATTTCGCTTATTTCGTTTTAAGAGGAGCCTTTACAGATGATCAGCAAAGAGCACGTATAAGTGCGGTTTATAATATTTTTGCTTTCCCGACCCTTATAGCTCTTCTTTTTATTTTACCAAGGATGCATAGTTCCTTGCACCCCGGCAACGGAGGAAACCCCGGATTTAACGCTTATGACCTGGATAGCCGTATGAGGACGATCTTTTATCCTGCTGTGATAGGCTTTACATTATTGGGGGTCTGGCTGGCTAGTTTAAGAATACGCTTAAAAATTATTGAAAATCAAATTAGAGGGATTGATAACTAATGAGACGTTTATTTTATATTTTATTTCTAATGATAAGCTTTACCGCTGTTGGACAGAATGGAGCTTCGAAAGAGAAAAGTGCTCTTGCACAGATGGAAATCGAAATGGCAGATGCCCTTCGTGAAGATGGCAAGATTTATGTGGTGGTAGCGGTGATCGTTTTAATATTTATTGGGATTTTATTCTATCTGATTACATTAGATAAAAAGATCACTAAAGTAGAGGAAAGCATCGTTAACCACTCTAAAGAATGAAAAAGTCACATATTTTCATATTTGGCATTATTGCCATTGCCATTGCGATCATTGTGTCGACTTCCGGTAGTACCAGTGAGTACGTGGATTTCGGTTAAGCATTTTACCTGGCAGAAACGGGTAGTACGGCCAAGGTTCACGTGGTGGGAAAGCTTAAAAAAG
>JBKBXU010000283.1:0-6147 GCA_046313675.1 Cytophagaceae bacterium | reverse complement strand
AGAAATCTGGAGCTGGTGGGACAGCGGTAATGGAAAATGGAAAAGATCAAGAGATAACGGTACTTTAAAAGTTGTAGCAACTGAGGTAGGTAAAGAGTATGAGTGCTTCGGTAAGCAGTTTGATGCCGTTGACTTTACTAAAACTCCTGTTCTTAAACTTAAAGTTAAGTCTGATACAGAACTTAAGTTAAGAATTAACCTAAAAGATTATGACGGAAACGTTAACAATGATAAGCCTATTATTAAAAAAGTAGAGGCTGGTAACGAATTTAAGGAGTACTACTTCGATTTTACTAATACCTGGAAGCAGTCTTATCCGGATGTTCAGGAAGTAGATCCTGTAGAAATTGTTGAATTGCTAATATTTATTAATCCAGGTATGAAGCCTTTCTCAGGAACAATCTTTATCGATGATGTTGAAGCAGTTCCTGTTTCTGCAATTCCTGCTGATAAAAAATAATTTAATTTGAATGAAGAGGGTCTGATATTATTAGACCCTCTTTTTGTGTTTATATTATAGCCTTTCCTATTTTAAATGAATTATGGAAAAAATTAGCTTATTGAACAAGGTATTGGTATGTACCTTAGTTATGGCTGTGTTTGTTTTTTCAACCTCTTTTGCACAAAAAAAGGGAAAAGATAAAGCTGCTTCAGCTCCTGCCGCTAAACCTGCTCTTTCTGATGCAGAAATTGACAAGCGCGTAAAGGATCTTCTATCCAAAATGTCTGTTGAGGAAAAAGTGGGTCAAATGACCCAGGTAAACCTTAATGTGATGTTAAAAGGTGGTTATGGTAACATGGATGGTACTATTGATCCTGAGCTTCTTAAAAAAGCTATTGTGGATTACAAGGTAGGTTCTGTATTGAATGCTATTAATCATGCCTATGATCTTAAAACATGGGAAAAAATAATTAAAGCTATTCAGGATGAGGCTACGGTTAATACTCCTAATAAAATACCTGTAGTATATGGTATAGATGCGATTCATGGTGTTACGTTCACCCTTGAATCTACTCTTTTCCCTCAAAACATTGGTATTGGAGCAACAAGGAATCCGGAACTTTCAAGATTGGCAGGTGAAATCACGGCCAAAGAAACCAGGGCTTCCGGAATTAGATGGAATTTTGCCCCTGTACTTGATGTAGGAAGACAACCACTTTGGCCAAGATTTGGTGAAACGTATGGTGAAGATGTTTATTTAGTTACTGAGATGGGGGTTGCTTCCATCAAAGGTATGGAAGGTGATGGTAATCTTAATAGAATTGACCGTGTTGCCTCTTGTATGAAACACTACATTGGCTATTCAGCACCAAGAAGTGGAAAAGATAGAACACCTTCTTATATTCCGGAGAGACAACTAAGGGAGATTTTCCTTCCTCCTTTCAAAGCAGCTGTTGATGCTGGTTCTCATACCATCATGATTAACTCTGGAGATATTAATGGTATACCTGTTCATGGAAACCATTATTTATTAACTACAATTTTAAGAGATGAACTAGGCTTTAAAGGTTTGGCTGTTTCTGACTGGGAAGATATTATCAGGCTTCATACAAAACATAAAGTTGCCCGTACTCCTAAAGAAGCAGTTAAAATGGGTGTAATGGCTGGTGTTGACATGAGTATGGTTCCTCATGATTTTTCTTTCTTTGAATTATTGGTAGAACTTGTAAAAGAAAAAGAAGTTCCAATGTCAAGGATTGATGAAGCAGTAGGTAGGATCCTTACCCTTAAGTTCCAGGTAGGTCTATTTGAAAATGCTTATTTGGAGCCTGAAGCTGTAAAGCAATTTGGCTCACCTGATTACAAGAAAGCTGCACTTGAGGCTGCAAGGGAATCCATTACTTTATTGAAAAATCAGGATAACATCCTTCCTTTGGCTAAAGGCAAAAAAGTGTTGGTTACCGGTCCTGGTGCTAACTCTCATTCCAGCTTAAATGGTGCCTGGTCATACACATGGCAGGGAACTGAAGATAAATGGTATCCGAAAAGCAATAGAACAATTGTGGATGCTATCAGAGATAAAGTTGGTGAAAAAAATGTCGTGTTTACAAAAGGATCCCGTTTTGAGAAAAGGGATTTTGATATCAAACAAACTGCTGAGAAAGCTAAAAGCGAAAACGTTGATTACATAGTAGTATGTATCGGTGAAGATGCTTATGCAGAATCACCAGGGGTAATTGACGACCTTGATCTTCCTGAAGTTCAGCAAAGGTTAGTTAATGCGATGATTGAAACAGGTAAACCTGTAATACTTGTAATAACTGAAGGCAGACCAAGAATTATCAGAAACATCGAAGGTGGTGCAAAAGGTATTGTTATGGCTTACATTCCCGGAAGCCAAGGTGGGCCTGCTATAGCTGATGTGTTATTTGGTGATTACAACCCGAATGGTAAGCTTCCATTTACCTATCCACAATTCTCCGGAGATATTCTTACTTATGATCACACATTTAGTGACAGGGTTACAGAACTTGCTCCTGGTAAAATGGGAGAAGGTGGATATAAGCCACAGTGGCCATTTGGTTTTGGATTAAGCTATACTACATTTGAATACAGCAATATCAAAACAAGTTCAGCTAAATTGAAAGGCGGCAATAAAATTAAAGTTTCTGTGGACGTAAAGAATACAGGAAAAGTAGCCGGTAAAGAAGCGGTTGAACTTTACAGCAGAACATTATATGCTTCCGTTGTTCCTAGCTACAGAAGATTAAGGAAATTTACCAAAATTGACCTTAAGCCGGGTGAAACAAAAACTGTAACTTTTGAAATTAGCAGAGACGACCTTAAATTCATAGGCGTTGATAGCAAAACGTTTGTTATTGAGCCTGGAGAAATTGAGTTCCATATCTCTAATTTGTCAACTACAGTAGCATACGAAGGATAAACAATAAATTTTATTACCTGTTTAAAAAAGCAACCGGAAACGGTTGCTTTTTTTTTATTTCTATTTAAATTTCAGGTATGTCTATAAAGTCAATTAATCCTCATACGAATGCCCTTTTGAAAGAGTATTCAAATTATGGTTCTGCTGCATTGGATATTGTACTAATGCAAGGTGAAGAGGCTTTCTTTGAGTGGAGGTCAATGGGTTTCAATAGCCGAAGGCAATGTATGCTTAAATGTTCTGAATATTTGACGGAATATAAAACATCATTGGCTAAGATTATAGTTTCAGAAATGGGGAAACCTATTTCGGAAGCCCTTGCAGAGGTTGAAAAATGTGCATGGGTTTGTGAATATTATGCTGTCATGGCTCAGGATTTCCTTAAGGATGAATACAGGGAGAGTGATGCAACCGAAAGTTTTATATCACATGAGCCTTTAGGAATTATATTAGCCATTATGCCTTGGAATTTTCCTTTCTGGCAGGTATTTCGATTTGCAGCACCTACCTTAATGGCCGGAAATACCGCAATATTAAAACATGCCTCTAATGTCCCTCAATGTGCCCTCGCAATAGAAGAAATTTTCAAGAATTCAGGTTTTCCTGACAATGTATTTCAAAGCGTTTTGATTGATAATGAAACTACGGAATATTTATTAAAAAGTGATAAGGTTAAAGCTGTTTCTTTGACAGGGAGTGAATATGCAGGCTCTCAGGTTGCACAAATTGCTGGAAAATATATAAAAAAAGCTGTCCTTGAATTAGGTGGTAGTGATGCTTTTATTGTTCTTGAGGATGCTGATCTTCAATTGGCTTCTGATGTAGCAGTAAAGTCCAGGTTACAAAATTGTGGACAGAGTTGCATCGCTGCGAAGCGTTTTATAGTTGTTGATTCGGTTTATGATAAATTCCTCTCCCTGGTAATGGAAAAAGCTTCTAACTACATTCCGGGTGACCCAACTGATGAAAAAACGAATCTTGGCCCTATGGCCAGAGAAGATCTTGCTCAATCGTTGATTCGCCAGGTTAATACCAGTATATCTAACGGTGCGGTACTAGAATGGGGGGGAGGGCGTCCAAACCTTCCCGGTAGCTATGTAAATCCAGCTATTCTTACGAATGTTAAACCAGGCACGCCTGCTTATGATGAAGAATTGTTTGGCCCGGTTTTTTCGTTTATTAAAGTTAAAGATGAAAATGAGGCAATTATCGTAGGAAATGATTCCAGGTACGGCTTAGGGTCTTCTTTATGGACGGAAAATATTCCCAGAGCGATAGCTTTAAGCAGGAAAATAGATGCCGGAGCTGTATTTATAAACGGTATTGTTAAATCAGATCCCCGACTTCCTTTTGGGGGAATAAAAAAATCCGGCTATGGCAGAGAATTATCTGAACTTGGTATCAAAGAATTCGTTAATGCAAAAACCATTTGGGTCAAGTAATTTCAAGCATAACCTGCAACTTTATAGGTGATGTAACCAATTATTTCATGTATCAGTAAACGCCACTTTTGCATGCTTCCTTCATTTGGTATTATTAATACATCAGGGGTGTACATCCTGTCATGACTGTAATAGTCAACAGGAAAAGTATCCGGGTAAAGCCCTGCTTTATTAAAGCAAGCTTCTGAACGCCTCATATGAAATGAAGAAGTAACCAGGATATGTTTTTTACCTAAATCTTTTTCTTTTATCAGTTCTGTTGTGAATAATGCATTTTCATACGTGTTCCTTGATTTTGCTTCCAGAATTATGTCTTCATGGGGGACTCCACAAAGAAGAAAAGTTTCATACAGTTGCTGCGACTCGGATGCATCTTTTTGGGTAATACTTCCTGATCCCCCACTGATGATTATTTTTCGAACTTTGCCCAGTTTGTACAGCCTTGCCGCATGCAATACCCTGTCGGCACCTTTGTTCATATGGATCCGGTCTTTTGGGCTTTTATATATGTTTGTAACTCCACTTAACACTATGGCTGCATCGTAATCATCTGTAACTTCTTTAAATAACCTTGGCGGATGTTCCCATAAAAGTAAAGCTTCATTTACTATAAAATCATTGCCTAAAAGGATGAAGGCGATGATGGCTATAAGTAAGGCCTTTCTTTTCTTTCTTTTGTCTTTTAACCATAGAATTAGTATTAGCAATAGGGTTAAAAGGACAATGGGCATTAATAGATGAAACAGGATTTTAGATAGAATAAAAAACATAGTTATTTACCACAGGTCGGGCATTTATCTTTTTTTCTTTTGTTTTTTCTTTTTTTTTGCCTTTTCAGTTCTTCTGCAAAACCTGAAGAAAGAATACCCGCAGGTAAGGCAAAAAAGCCTAGACCCAGGATTGATATAATAGCGCCAAAAAACCGTCCTAAAGGGGAAACAGGGTACATGTCACCATATCCTACCGTAGTTAAGGTAGCTACCCCCCACCACATGGTTGTTGGTATGCTGGTAAAAACGCCCGGTTGTGCCTCATGTTCCACAAAATACATTAGACAAGAGACAAATATTAGAATCAAAATAAGAAAACTTACTGTAATTGCCAGTTCAATTCTCTTTCTCCTAATAACGCTGGATATAAGATTTAAAGTGCCAAAGTACCTTGTCACTTTCATCAGGCGGAAAAGTCTGAGTATTCGCAAAATTCTGACGAAGCGGAGATCTATGCCCATGAATGGCAAGTAGAATGGTAAAAAGGCCAGCAAGTCAACCATGCCTAAAAAGGAAGACATATAGCCAAGACGCCCAGCAACAGGTTTTTTATATTTTGGGCTTTCTGTTATTACCCAAACCCTGAGCAGATATTCTATGGAGAAAAAAATAACAGAAAACATTTCAAATCCATCAAACAGGGTTTTAAAAGGCAGATAAATAGAATCAACGGTTTCAAAAATTACCGCTAGAATATTTAACGCAATTAATATGATTAGAAATAAATCAAAATACCAGCTAAGGGAATCCTTGGAATCGGCTTCCTCAAGTATGTGAAAAATTTTACGTTTAAATGTCATTCTGCAGACGCTAATAGTATCTTTGGGTCATTATTTAGAGTATCTTTCCAAGGCTTTACGCTCAAGTTCTTCACGGTTCTTTTGAAAGATAACATCCTTATTGTTTTTAATGATTACCTCGTTTTCTTTTGTTTTTATAATACTATCCTGAGGTATTACTTGTTCTGTAATAGGTTTTTTATGTTCAGAATAAGCCGGTTTTTCATCTATAAAAGGTTTATCTGGTTCTTTTATCCTGATTTCTTTTACC
>JBKBXU010000282.1:0-6225 GCA_046313675.1 Cytophagaceae bacterium | reverse complement strand
TGTTTTTTTCTTCGTGTCCGTCGTGCTACAAAAAACAACTATAGTGCACCAGCACCCATATCAGCAAGGCAAGATTCCATTTTTTTCAAACAAAAAAACCAGTCGGGACTTTCATAATAAAGTGTATATTATGAAAACATTCCTTTATTGCTTAATTGCTTTTTCCATTGCAACTAGTTCCTCCGCTCCAGAGTCTCTCCCCAAGAGGACTCTGGAGCTTTTAAAGCATTAAATTTCATGGCTATATTTAAAAACCAATCATCTTATCTAAATAAATCTGTAAGTCGGTGATTTGAAGCAAAAAAACAGAAATAGGAGGAGTACAAACCCAGATCGGGGAGATTGCTGCGGCTTGCCTGCGCTAAATCCAATGCCAAGCCTCGCAATGACGGTCAAGGTCAGAATCCGCCCTTCCAATCGAGCATCTCAAATTTTCCTTTCATGCCCCCTCGTGCATCAGCTTCAGCGGATCTTCGTGCTTTTTCTTCGTGTCCATCGTGAAACCATAAGACGCCTTTACTGCGCTTCAGCGCGCACTTGTTTAACCCCGAATTATATGGTTAAAGAAGCAATTTCCCGTTCTCCGCTCTCTTTTTCCGCACTTTCATCACACAGGGCTCATTTTGTTCTCCGCTCCGTACTTTCCTTCGTGCAACCATAAGACTTTTTATGCAACCTTTTTTAAACAAAAAAACAGGTCAAGACTTTCATAATAAAGTGTATATTATGAAAACATTCCTTTATTGCTTAATTGCTTTTTCCATTGCAACTAGTGTTTATGCTCGTCCCGGCAAAAAACACATCATACCTTTATCGCAAAATTATGCTGATGCAGCAAAGTTGAATATCCGCCCCGGGGATACCATTGCTATTCAGGCTGGAAAGAGAGAGTTTTTTCAGTTAAAAAATTTTTACGGAGATTCTTTAAATCCTTTGGTGATCATAAATGAAGGAGGACAGGTAGTGATTGGAAGTGTTTCCCATTATTATGGCTTCAGACTTGCCAATTGCCGTTATTTTAAGCTTACAGGTACCGGTGACGCCAAGGTTGCCTATGGTTTTAAAATCAGTGGGACAAAAAAAGGAATTAATGGCATTAGCGTTGATCATGGCAGTTCGGATTTTGAGATTGAATATGTGGAAGTGACCAAAACAGGCTTTGCTGCTATAATAGCTAAGACCGATCCGGACTGTGAAGGACGGTTTGTCAGGGATAGTTTTTTGATGAAAAATGTTGCTATACACCATAATTACATTCATGATGTTTCTGGAGAAGGCTTCTATATCGGTAATTCTTTTTATGGTGGATGGGATAAAAATCAGCGGTGCAAGGGTAATGTATTAAAACCTCATGAAATACATGGTTTAAAAGTTTATGAGAACAAATTGGAAAACATAGGATGGGATGGAATACAGGTTGGGTGTGCAACCAAGGATGTGTTTGTTTATGACAATGAAATTATGAACTATGGTTTAGAGGGTAGAGAATCGCATGGAAACGGCATTCAGATTGGGGATGGTACAACAGGTGTGGTGTATAATAACCGGATCATCAATGGGGCAGAAAATGGCATCATTGCGCTTGGGCTGGGAGAAAATTTCTTTTTTAATAACCTGATCATAAATCCTGGAACCAATGGTTTTTTCTGCGATAGTCGCATCACCAAAGAGGGAAGTGAGATCGCATTTGTTAATAATACCATCATCGGGCCCGGAAACCATGGTTTTATGATTTATAATAGAGTAAGCAGAAATGTACTTGTCAATAATCTTGTAGTACGGAATAATAAGAAAGCTTTTATTCATAAGCATGGTGAAGCGGTCGATTTACAGGAGAATAATAATCTTTTATCGGAAGATAAAAAAGAAATTTCCATTGGTCTGACGGCAAATTATTCCTATTCGGTTGGTAAGTCATCCCCGGCATATCAGAAAGGAAAACCTATTACAGAATTCTGGAAAAAATATAACTGTCATAAAGTCTTTCCTGAACCGGAAATTCTTCATATAGGGTATAATATACAGTGATTTAAGTCATAAAAGAGTTGTTTACTTCTTATATTCCAATACATAAAATGGGAAATTTGCCGTGGCATAATTACCCTGCTGATCATAAATGTGACAGAAAAGGCGGTATGCTCCTTCTTTTTTTGGGGCTTCAAACGTTAGTTCCTGAAGGTTTTTGCCTTGCTTTGTAAATACAGGTTTTACATCTTTTTCATTTTCCCCCCAATACCCGGTTGTCATGCTTTCAGGTTTAATGCTCCATTTGTATGTCAGTGGGTCTCCTTCTTTATCAGATACCAGTGCCTGCGCTTTGTGTTTGGAGCAGGATTCTATGAAAAGGTTTTCCTTAGCGCCTTTTTCATCCATTGATATGTATTCCAAAGAAGGGGGGGTATTGTAGGACGATTCTCCGGACCACAAGTATTTCATGGTATGAACAGCTTCGGACCGATTGCCTTTGCTGTCAAACATACTGAACCATGTTCCGGTGATTTCCTGTTTTTGTCCCCAGTAAAAGACGTATGAACCCAGGCACTGTTCCTTGTCTGTAAAAATATGATTTTCGTAACGCTCTTTATAAAACTCGGCTTTTTTAGTACTTGATTCCTCAATAGGGGCATCCCATAAGGTTCGTTCTGATTCCCACCAACCATGCGGGCCCCATTCGGAGATCAAGTAAGGCTTATTCCATCCCCATACAGGCTCTTGAAGCTTTGACTTTAATTCATGCAAACCGCTGAAAACGTTGAAAGAAAGGATGTCTATTTCAGGGCAATATTTATTGATGTTGCGAATGGTTTTTCGAAATGGTACCACCATGGTAGTTACCGGATGGTTCGGGTCTTCTTCATGGATCATGGCTGCAATATCATTGACAGCTTTCCACAGGTCAGGGTTGTCTGCCCGGTCGCTTCCATTGACTATATCAAGCTCATTGCCAATGCCCCACATCAAAACAGCCGGATGATCCTTAAATTCTTTGACTAATGTAAGAATGCCCTGCTTCTGCTTCCTAACAGCCTCTTTGTCTGAATAATCGAACCCGTGTCTCATGGGGCCTATGTATAATCCAACGGTAACAGATAAACCGTGTTTCCATGCCGTATCGAGAACAGCTTGGGTGTTTTCACCGCCCCATGTCCGTATTGAATTTCCTCCACAGGCTTTTACCTGGTGAAATTGATCATACCCGGCAGCTCCTTTTATGTAATAAGGCTGGTCATTTCGGTACAGTGTATACTTGTCTCCGTCCTTTTGAATGTAAACTTTGCCCATGCCTTTCATTGCTTTAGTTGGCTGATGCTTTTCTTCACATGCACCCATAAGAAGTGCAAATATGAAGGTCTGAAAGATTAAAAATTTTAGGGACATAAATAACTGCTTTTAGAGATAACCTTTTTTGTATGGCTGGGTTTAGAAAAAATATGTTATTATGAAAAATTGGCTGGAAAAGAAAATTGTGCGTGCTAAAACTCCCTCTCCCGGAGAGGTTGTTACTTTACGGTTTCTGATTGGTTGCGGACTTTTCTTCATGGGATTGTTTTTATGGTGGTTCTTTTCCGAATCTCGCATAGGGTATGCACCTCTGTATTATATTCTGACTACAGTCATGTTTTACAAGCTTCTCAAAATGCTGCATGAATGGTATCATTATTATAATATAAGTATACCTGACAGGCCGGTGCCGGATAAGCAATGGAAGGTAGACATGCTTACCACTTTTTGCCCCGGAGAGCCTTATGATATGATTGTTTCCACCCTGGAAGCGATGGTTGCGGTGAAGTATCCCCACAAAACTTATCTATGTGATGAGGCGGACGATGCATACCTTAAAGGTGTGTGTAAGCGGCTGGGTATAATTCATGTTACCAGAAAAGATAAGAAAGATGCTAAAGCCGGGAATATAAATAATGCCTTAAAAAATGCGGATGGGGAAATATGTGTGGTAATGGATCCGGATCATGTCCCGCATCCTGATTTCATTGACCGTGTTTTGCCGTATTTTGAAAATCCTGAAATAGGGTATGTGCAAGTGGTACAGGCTTATTATAATCAAAAGGAAAGTTTGGTGGCTTTTGGTGCTGCCGAGCAAACGTACCATTTCTATGGGCCTATGATGATGAGTATGAACAGTTATGGAACCGTTCAGGCGATAGGTGCCAACTGTACATTTCGTAGAGAAGCTCTTGATTCTATTGGCGGTCATGCTGCCGGATTGGCAGAAGATATGCATACATCCATGAAATTGCATGCGAAAGGATGGAAGTCTGTGTATGCGCCCGAGGTGCTGAGTAAAGGTTTGGTTCCAGCTTCTTTATCTGCGTATTATAAGCAGCAATTAAAGTGGTCCAGGGGGTGTTTTGACCTTTTGTTTTATGTGCTTCCGAAGATTTTCTTCAAGTTAACAAGGAGGCAGCAATTCCATTATACGACACTCCCATTGTATTTTTTGGGTGGTTTGGCCGATATGGCTAATTTGTTTATACCCATTATTGCCCTTGTGCTTGCTGAATTCCCCTGGAGGGTTGATCTTACGGAGTTTGTTTTGGCCTATACGCCCTTGTTTTTCTTTACCATTTTTATCAGACAATATACCCAGCGATGGCTGCTTGAGCGGCATGAAAAAGGATTTCATTTAATCGGAGGTTTGTTGAAAATAGGTACGTGGTGGGTGCATGTAATTGGGTTTGTATATACTGTTTTTAGGATTAAAGTACCCTATATTCCAACGCCGAAAGATGATAAGCCGCAAAATGAATGGGCAATAGCCGTACCTAACATCATAGTAATCCTGATTTCCATTTTTGCCATAATCTATGGATTAAAAAAAGATTGGAATCCCTATACCTTTGTCATGGCGGGATTTGCAATGGTCAATGTGTCCATCATGAGTCTGGCTATTATAATGGGGCAGCAGGCCTTTTTATTGCAGATTAAAAAAATCTACAAAGGTTCGCAAAGAGAGCAGTCTCTTGTCAGACCAATCAGAATATTCTGGTGGCAGGTTCGTCATGGCATATATGATGGCATAGGAAAACTCGCTCCGTATCTTGGTGCTGTTTCCGCTGTTTTATTTGCTTATGCCTTACTTTTTAATAAAGTTGATCCGGAGAAAAAATTCCTGGAAAGCAATAAAAAGACCGGTGGTTTTTATTCCGGCATTTATGTCCCCGAAGCAGAGGGTTCAAGCGGTTATACCATGGATCCTATCCTCTCAGCACAAAATGATCTGAATACCTCATTTTCTATTGTTTCTATTTCACAACGCTGGCACCAACCATTTTCTCATTCTCCTTCAGATATTGTGCTTGAAAACCTGCAAAAGCAAGGATATTATCCAATGATTTCTTGGGAGCCCTGGCCTGAAGATATTCAGGATTCTTTACAGAGAAACATTCTTTATAGAATAAATCAGGGTGAATATGATGATTACATCGTTGATTATGCCCTTAGTATCAGGAAGCTTAATTCAGGGGTGTTTATACGTTTTGCTCCGGAGCCTGATAATCCTGCCTTGGCCTGGTCTGAGCATTATGGGAATTCGGCCAAACAATACATTAAAGCCTGGCAAAGGGTGGTTGATTTATTCAGAGCAAATGGTGTATCCAATGTTGCCTGGGTGTGGAATCCCTGGAAAGACAAGTGCATGGAACGATATTATCCCGGTGACAAATACGTAGATTGGATAGGAGTTTCCTGCTTGAATTACGGAGCAGCTTTCCCGGGTCAGGAGTGGAAAGATTTTGAGGATATTTATGTCCCATTTCGTCACAGGGTTCTTGCTAATAAAAGTATGTCTGACAAACCGGTTCTTCTGACACAATTTGGGACAACGGATTATGGTGGCATCAAAGAGGAGTGGATGTTGAAGGCATTTGAAAAAATTATTCACAAATTTACTGAGGTAAAAGGCTTGGTTTTTTACTATACAAAAGAAGAACGTTGTTGGAGGACAGAATGGCAGGCAGATAGCAATACGGTTTGTATAGACTGGTCTTTTCATGGATTTGACCAAGTGGAAGGTTTTTCATTAAAACCCATTATGTCATCATCGGGACAGTTTGAAAATAAGTTTGTAAAGTATTCTGAGGAGCCTCGTACATCACTTTCGAATAAAAAAGATTCGTGCTGCTCAATAAAGAATGACAAGGGAAAGTTTGAGTTTCTGGTGGATGGAGAGCCTTTCTATGTAAAAGGGGTGGTATATAACAATGGAAA
>JBKBXU010000281.1:0-6254 GCA_046313675.1 Cytophagaceae bacterium | reverse complement strand
ATAGCCCAAAACATATCGTTTTATCAGATTTTTTAAGTTCGCAGATGCACGAAAAGGTAAAGAATAAAGAAAAACCTTTGCACTTAATTTTAAAAAATACCTTGTATGGTATTTAAAAAATCAACACTTTGGGTGTTTTTCAGCGCGCCCTATGATAAATTTTATCCCCAAATTCCTTCCATAACTATTTCGAGCACATGGCCATCCGGATCTTCAAAATAAAAAGACTTCAGGTTGTTCTTCCAATCTGTTTCCATTGTGATCTCAATATTGGCTGCCTCTAGTTTTTTCTTCCAGGCAGCATAATCATCCGAACTAACTTCAAAGGCAAGATGCATTTTACCGTAAGCAAAATGTGGGGGTAATTCCTGGTCAATTTTGGTAAGTTCCGGATTAAAACATAATAGGACAGAACTTCCGGCATGAAAAAAAACATGGCGGTCTCCTGATCGATTTATAAGAGGGAGCCCAAGTATTTCTTCATAAAACTCCTGTGTCCTATCCAGATCTTTCACATACAGGCAGGTCTCTTTTATCTGTTTTATCATACCTCAATTTAACAATTTAAGTCAAGCCAATGTTAAAAAATAAAGGGTGAAGGAAAAGGAGATGATATGGAAAATAATTCATTATGGCAGGCCAAGGGAACCAAGGGAAAAAATTACCATTCTTTAAATGGCGAAAAAAAATGTGATGTAGTCGTCATAGGCGGAGGAATCACCGGGCTTACTACCGCATACAGACTATCAGAGTCAGGTAAAGAGGTCGTTGTTTTAGAAGCTTCAAAAATCGGCAGCGGTACCACAGGCCAGTCTAGCTGCCATCTTACCACTGATATAGATACAAAATACAAAACTCTTTACGAGGATTTTGATACTGAAGTCATGCAAATGGTGGCAGAGTCCCGGCTTGAGGGGATACAATACATGGAAGATGTTATCAGAAAAGAAAACATTGAGTGTGAATTCAAACGTGTTCCGGGATATTATTATACCGAGATCCCGGAAGATATACAGAATATAGAAGAAGAATTTCAGCATCTTCAGAAAACCAAATTGAATGTCTCCTTACAAGACCATGCTCCTTTACCTTTCGAAACGTATAAGGCAATAAAATTTGAAAACCAGGCACAATTCAATGCTCAATCGTACCTGAATGGACTTGCCGAAGCAATAGATAAAAAGAATGGAACTATATATGAAAACTCCAGAGTCATTCATATTGAAGAAAAAGATGATTACTTTATTGTGTCTACCGATAAGGGGCAGGTAAAGGCTACCAAAATTGTACTTGCCACACACCTACCGATCTTTTTTAATGTCCTGCAAACGGTAGCCGCACCTTACCGAAGCTATATGGTCGTAGGAAAACTAAAGAAAAAACACCCGGAAGGCTTATTTTGGGACACGGCAGAGCCTTATTACTATACACGCTATTATTCACATGACGGTGATAATTACGTAGTGATAGGGGGTAAAGATCATAAAACAGGAAGTGAAGAAGATTCAACGAAACGATATGACGCACTGGAAAAATACCTGCGTGAGCACTTTGATGTAAAATCTATAGAGTACAAATGGTCTTCGCAGTATTACGAGCCTGCAGATGGACTGCCATATATTGGGAAAAGTCCATTCTCAAGGAAGGCATTTGTCGCCACAGGATTTTCAGGGGATGGTTTGGTTTACGGAACCATCGCAGCCATAATTCTCTCTGATCTCATCAACGGAAAGGAACATCCATGGTTATACGCATACGATGCCATACGTTTTACTCCGGCAGCTTCTGCCTATGACTTCATCAGGGAAAATGCCGATGCGGCTAAGCACTTCATAGTTGACCGAATAGCTTCCGATGGAGATGAATTAAATAACCTTGGGGAAGGTGAAGGAAAAATACTTGAAATAGATGGAGAAAAGATGGCAGTTTGCAAAGATGAATCAGGGAATCTCAATGCTGTGTCGCCGGTTTGTACGCACCTGAAATGTTTTGTACAATGGAATAATGCAGAAACATCCTGGGACTGCCCTTGCCATGGGAGCCGTTTTACGCCTAAAGGTGAGGTTCTATGCGGCCCGGCAGTAAAAGGATTGGAAAAGAAAAAATTACCTGACGCAAAGGTCAAGTCAAGAGCAAACAATAAAAAATAAAATCATTATAAGCTAAGCTATGTGTGCCTGTACGAAATGAGAATTTTGTGCAGGCATAGTTTTTGGTAAAAAATGAAATTTAGAAGCTTCCAATAGCCTGATCTTACACCAAACCTTTTAAAAATCGAAGCCTAAGTTCCGGATCAAATTTTTCAATGGCATACCGCAGCATAGTTCTGGGCATAGATCTATAATGCTTCATCAGGAAATCCAATTCCACATCTAGATTTTTTTTCCCAACTTCTCTAAGCATCCACCCAACAGCCTTGTGTATCAGGTCGTGCGGATGATGCAACAAAATTTCCGCAATACCGAGGGTATGTTTAAATTCACCCCTTTTTATATCATAGAATGTAGCCATAATTGCTATCCGCTGTTTCCAAAGATCACCAGAGTTCGCAAGTGCATATAAGGTATCTTTTGATTTGTCTACCCAATAAACCCCTAATATCTTATGAGCAGAGGCGTCAATGAGATCCCAATTGTTAAATGCATGAATATTGTCAAGGTAAAAATCTACAATTTCCTTTTTTTCTGAATCATTATTCGCTTTTTCAAACTTAAAAACCAAAATAAATGTACCCGCCAATCTAATCTCATGGATGGAATGTTGTAATAACTTTTTTGTCTCTGAAAGAGAAACGGCTCTTGCGTAGGCCTTCGCAATTTTTTTTACCACAGGAACAGATACTCCAATAAACACATCCCCTTCTCCATACTCGCCTTTCCCTGTTTTAAAAAAACGAACCATTACAGAGGCTCTGTCAACATTGGCATGTTGATTCAGGTCATCGATTAATTTTTCTGCAGTAAGAAGCATCCGGTTAATATTAAGAATCTTTGCAAAAAGAACGCTTCAGACTTAGGTACTCGTCCCAAATTTCCTTAACAATTTCACCAGCAGGTTTTACCTCACGGATAAAAGCAGACACCTGTCCGATCTCCAATTCGCCTTCATCCAGGTTTCCTTCAAACATACCGAGCTTTGCACGTCCTTTGCCCAGAAGCATCCTAAGCTCTTCCACATTGGCGCCTTTCGTCTCAGCGGTTCTGACAGATTCGTAAAATTTATTTTTTATTAGCCGTACCGGTGTGACACTTTTAAGGGTTAATGCGGTTTCACCTTCTCCGGCCTCGACCACTTTCTTCTTAAAGCTACCGTGTGCGGAAGATTCCTCACTGGCCACAAAACGGCTTCCAATTTGTACTCCATCGGCACCTAAAGCAAAGGCGGCAAGCACTCCCCGGCCATTCCCTATTCCTCCGGCAGCAATAATGGGTATACTAATTACTTCTTTAAGCATTGGGATCAAGCAAAAAGTGGTGGTTTCTTCTCTGCCATTATGCCCACCGGCTTCAAAACCTTCTCCAACTATAGCATCAACACCTGCTGCCTGGGCTTTTAGCGCAAATTTAGCACTCGACACAACGTGAACCACGGTTATGCCTTTTTCCTTTAAAATATCTGTCCAGGTTGTAGGATTACCGGCAGAGGTGAATACAATCTTAACCCCCTCGTCCATGATTACCTCCATATGCTGCTCTATATCCGGATAGATTAAGGGAACATTGACGCCAAATGGTTTTGTCGTTGCATTACGGCACTTTCTGATATGTTGCCTAAGTACCTCCGGGTACATGGACCCCGAACCAATAAGCCCCAGACCACCGGCATTGCTGACAGCAGCCGCTAACTCCCATCCGGAACACCAGACCATACCTGCTTGAATGATTGGATAGCTTATATGAAACAAATCGGAAATTCTATTCATATTTATTCATTGTTAAAACCTGAGCTCAACTTTAAATCTTTAAACATTCATTAGTAAAATGTCTTTCCCAAACATAAACAATTTCTCCTTAAAAGTGTTAATATAAGTTTTTCCGCTGCAATGGCTATTTTTAACGCATAAAGCTTGTTTTTATAAAGACAAAAAATCAGGCTGCGTTTATCCACAGAAAAATAAAATAAAAAAATATTACAACTTGTTGATTTTCAAAACACAGCAATAGGAATGCGCATAAATGTGGATAAGTTGAGACAAATGTGAATATCTTTAAGTTTATTTTCTCAAAAATATTTTTTATGCGTTTGTGCGTATCAGAAGCGGGTATATTAAAAATAAAGCCAAGAGATAATCGACGAAAAAAAATCATTCCGCCTCTTAGTATAATCCTATTTATGCACCATTAATTACTTTTAAAATGTCGTCAAGAAATTCCCGGTTGTTGGACAGTCTGGGAACTTTGTTCTGCCCTCCAAGTTTACCTCTTTTCTTCATCCAATTATAAAACGTACCCTCCGGAACAGGATAGATTTTCGGCATCTGTAAAGCCATATCTTTATAACGTTTGGCCTCATAATCGGAGTTTACTAATTTCAGTGAATCATCAAGCACCTCACCAAATTTGGCCATATCAGAAGGCATAGTCGAGAATTCGATCACCCATTCATGCCTGCCCTTGTGTTGTCCCTCCAGAATAGTAGGGCCTGCGGTGAAATTAACCATTACGGCAGAAGTGGCCTTACAAGCTTTTGTTATCGCCTCTTCTGCATTTTCAATGATCAATTCTTCTCCAAAGGCATTTATAAAGTGCTTGGTTCTACCGGAGATTTTTATTTTATACGGTTTTACCGATGTAAATCTAACGGTATCACCAATCTTATATCTCCAAAGGCCTGCATTGGTTGATATTACCAGGGCGTAGTTTTTACCGACCTCAACTTCTGACAGGGTCAGTATCTTAGGACTATCACTTTCTATATCTTCAAATGGAATAAACTCATAATAAATTCCATAATCCAACATCAGAAGCATTTCGTCAGAATTAAAGCCCTGACTCATTCCAAAGAAACCTTCAGAAGCATTATACGTCTCCATATAATGAATACCATCCGGAAAGAACCTTTTAAAAATATCTTTATAAGGATGGAAAGCAACGGCTCCGTGGAAGAATACTTCCATATGCGGCCACACTTCATGCATATTTTGCTTACCCTTCATTTTAAGGATTTTATCCAAAAGAATCATTGTCCAGGTGGGTACGCCCGAGATATTGGTGATCTTCTTTTCAGAGGTAATGGCGGCTATTTTTTCAATTTTCTCTTCCCATTCTTCCATAAGTGCCACTTTTAGATTTGGTGACCTGACAGCTTGTGCCCAAACAGGAAGGTTGGCCATAATAACTGCTGAAATATCGCCAAAATACGTATCCTTATAGCCAATATTTGGATATAAGGCTCCACCGATAGCTAGGCTTCGGCCATCAAACATTTTGGTTTCAGGGTTATTATGCATATACAGGCTAACAAGATCTTTCCCCCCCTTATAATGACATTCTTTTAACGACTCCTTAGATACGGGAATAAACTTGCTTTTAGCATTTGTGGTACCTGAAGATTTGGCAAACCACTTTATTTTTGAAGGCCACAAAACATTCTGTTCCCCCTTCATGACCCTTTCGATGAAAGGAAACATTTCCTCATAGGAGGAAACAGGAACATTCTCTGAAAACTGCTGTTGATTTTTAATTGCACTAAAGTGGTGTTTTCTACCCCACTCGGTATTGGATGCGACGGAAATAAGATTTTTAAAAATCTTTTCCTGTACATCATATGGTTGTGTAATATAATGTTCAATTCCTGCAATCCTTTTCTTCAGTGCAGAAGTAATAAGAGAATTTAATAAACCCACTAAATCTTCCTTTTTAATTCAAAATGTTTTCCCAGGTATACCCGTCTCACCTGCTCATCTACCGCAAGTTCTTCCGCTGTTCCTGATTTAAGGATTTTCCCTTCAAACAATAGATATGCCCGATCTGTGATGGAAAGGGTTTCGTTCACATTATGATCGGTAATTAATATACCAATATTCTTATTTTTTAATTTAGCCACAATGGTCTGAATTTCTTCAACGGCGATGGGGTCAACTCCTGCAAAAGGCTCATCAAGAAGAACAAACTTAGGATCTACAGCCAGCGCACGGGCAATTTCGGTCCTTCTTCGTTCTCCACCGGACAATACCATACCAAGATTCTTTCTTACGTGTGTGAGACTAAATTCTTCCAACAACTCTTCAACCTTTGCCTTCTGTTCTTTCCTGG
>JBKBXU010000280.1:0-6257 GCA_046313675.1 Cytophagaceae bacterium | reverse complement strand
TTAATTTTGAATTCGTTGAGTCGGTGGTATAGGTCTTGCCGAAACTCGCCGTTGTTTACTTTTTCAATAAGATCTTCATTTGTGGCAGAAATAACCCTTACATCTACCTTCACTTTTTTTGTTGACCCTACAGGAGAAATTTCTTTTTCCTGAAGTACTCTTAGCAACTGAACCTGTATCTCATAAGACAAATTTCCAACTTCATCCAAAAAAAGAGTTCCGCCTCTGGCGACTTCAAACAGGCCTTTTTTATCTGATACAGCGCCAGTAAAAGCACCTTTAGTATGTCCAAAAAGCTCACTTCCTGCCAATTCGTTGGAAAGTGCTCCACAATCAATAGCTACCAAGGGCGCAGTTTTTCTTTTGCTAAGCTGATGTAATTCCCTTGCCAAATGCTCCTTACCGGTTCCGCTTTCTCCTTCAATAATTACCGAAAGTTCGGTAGGGCCAACAAGGTTTATATGAGAATATAAAGTTTTTGAAACTTCACTATTTCCTTTAACAAAAGAGGGTATGTTTAGAGTGGGAGCCTTATTTGTAGCAAAAATATTTTTTAAAGTCATTAATAACTCATCGGGATTGACAGGTTTGGTTAAATACTCTACAGCCCCGGCTTTCATTATCCTAATGACCGTTGTAATATCGCTTACCCTGGTCATTACAATAATAGGAATGTTGATGTTTTTTAATTTTAGGTATTGTAAGACATCCATTCCTGTTCCATCGGGTAAACGATAGTCTAATAAAACAGCATTGAAAGATTTTGTATCTAATAAAGTCAATGAGCTCTTGACGCTCTCACCTGCCTCTACATCAAACCCATTCTTAGTTAAAAAATTTATTAATATTCTGGTGAAAACCTGATCATCTTCAATTACTAAAATCTTTATCATCCTACAGGGTCTTAACTTTTCTTCAAAATAAAGCAATTAAATTAAAATATTGAAAGCATAAGATGGGTTTTAAAAGAAAATGGCACTATATAACCAAGGTGTTTTAACCCTTCAAAAGAATACCACTCACTTATAGATTTGGTCAAAAGTGTTGAAAATATCAACAATGTAGAGGGGTTTGTAGAATAATTCTACAACAAACAATCACCCAAACGCCCAGACAGGCCATTTTTTCGTTTGGTATGCTTTTGGTGTTATCAATACCATATTTTTGTTTAATTTTCAATTTAAGGAATTCGAGGGTTTGCAAAATCTCGTAATTTAATAAAATTAATAAAGTATGATAAACCTGATAATTCTAATTATAGGTGCTTTTGTGGTGTTTGTTTTGAGTACAATTAGTGGCGGAGGGGCAAGCTTATTATTAATGCCCCTTATTGCATTAACAGTAGGTGTAAAATCTGTCGCCCCGATCATGACCCTGGGCATAGCGATGAACAGTACTTCAAAAGTTTTTTTCTTTTGGAAGCATATTGATTGGAACCTGTTTAAATGGTTATTCCCATCTACCATCGTAGGTTCTATTTTAGGAGCAATGATGTTTGCTTACCTGGCATCGGAATATTTGCAAATCATTATCGGGGTTTTCCTGATAGCTACAGTATTCCAACTGAAGGAAAAAAAGAATAAAAAACCTGGTTTTAAGATTAAATTGTGGCATTTTATTCCCATGGGTTTCGGTATTTCATTCCTGTCCGGCCTGATAGGAGGTGTGGGGCCGTTAATGAACACAGCTTACCTCAACTATGGTATGAGCAAAGAAGGAATGATTAGCACCCGTGCCGCCAATGCAGTAATATTACACATTACCAAAATTATAAGTTATGCCTGGCTTGGTTTTGTTACAGGTGATGTTCTTATGTATGGGATAATTATAGGTGTTTCTGCAACATTGGCTACTTATGCAGGAAAACTGTTACTGACAAAAATATCTGACCTTATTTTTAAAAAGATTGTAATTATTACCATGGTTGTGAGTGGCGTTATGATGCTGTGGCGTCATAAAGATTTTATAGGAGGAATGAAAGACTACCTCTTCGCCAACTACGGCTTTTAATAATCAAATAAATAAATTTTTATTGAAACCTTTCTTCTGTTTTTCATGGAAATCAGGAGATTTAATTATCAATTATTATGCAATTATCTATTTCAAAAAATGTTCATTTGGTAGAGCCCGGGGATTTTGAACCTACAGATCATTGGTATCCACGTGTACTTAATTCAAATATTCACCCTTTGGTATCATATTTTCTGAATTTATCGCAGGATCAGATCATCGAACGTTATCATAGAATTCACCCAAAATCTAATCCTGAATTCCTGAAAACTTTGTTGAAATACCAGCCTACTTTTTTCAGATGGGCCGGAACCGACCTGATGCATGTAACCAATTGTGAAGGTAAGCGCATGCTTACTGTAATTGAAACAAACTCCTGCCCCTCAGGTCAAAAAAGTATGCCTCTACTGGAAATGAATGTTGAACAGGGCGGATACAGAAGGCTGATTGAGCAAACCTTTAAGCCAATAGTGGAAAAACACACGGAAAAGGGTGTGCTTGCTGTGGTGTATGATAAAAATCCTATGGAAAACATTGGATATGCGGCAACTTTTGCTGATGTAATGAATGAAAACGTATACCTGGTTCAGTACAAAGTTGAAGACGGTCAGGCAAATGTAAAATTTGAGAATAATAAAATGTTCATATTTATCGAAAGCGAAGGATGGGTTCCTGTCAGGGCGGCTTTCAGATATGTAACACAAAATCCCTGGGAATTAATACCCTTAAACTCTAAAACATTGCTTATGAACCCAATAGAAGCTTGTCTTGCAGGGGGCAGAAACAAAGAAGAGGCATATAGGGCGTATCAAAAATTTAATCAGCAATTTAAGTCCAGGGGGGTGGACATTTTCACTCCACAGACTTTTTTGAATGTGCATTTAAATCAACTTCCCGAATATTTCCACCAATTGGGCGGATGTATGGTTATTAAAGTGCCGGACAGCAATGCCGGACAAGGTGTAATGACCATTACAAGCGAAAAAGAACTTGAACAGGCGATGGTTGAATTTAAAAAGTTGAATACGGATAACCTGCTAATTCAGCAGTTGATATACAGCAATTCGGTGGATCATGAAAATAGCGAAAAAGTCTGGTACCATGTAGGAACTGTTCCGGATGTCAAAGGCAGAAGTTATGCTTTTGACATAAGAATGATGTTGCACACTACCGAAGAGGGTTTAAGGCCACTTGCAGCCTACTCAAGAAGAGCGAGGCTCCCCCTTAATCAGCCATTGCCTGAAGGAGAAAGTTCATGGGAAGTATTCGGAACTAATCTATCCGTAAAAAGTAATGACGGATGGGCTTATGACGATGCAAGGCTCCTGCTTTTTGATGTAAGAAACTTTGGCTATCTTGGAATCGGAATTGATGAACTCATTAAAGGTTTCATGCAAAGTTGTATGGCTGTTTACTCTATAGACCAGCATGCCATTGAAAAATTTAAAAATAATAATGAATTAATTCGTTAATATATAAAGGAGTAGATATGAATAATAAAATAAATATCTTAATTGTAGAAGACGATGTGGTATTCTGCAAGATGTTAAGCAAATTTTTTGGGAAAAACGGATTTTTAACCCATGATTCCCAATCAGTTGATGAAGCGTTTGAAATCCTTCAGCAAAATACCATTGACATAGCCATTGTTGATTACAGGTTACCTGGTAAAAACGGACTGGAACTTCTTGCGTGGATTAAAAAGGAAAAACCTGCTGTAAAAGTAGTGATTGTTTCCAGGGTAAACGAAAAAGAAATTTCAGATAAAGCTTATGAGCTTGGTGCGGAGGAATACATTACCAAACCAATCAACCCTACTGCGCTTTTAGAAAAGATCAAAGCAATTAAAACTACTAAGGCTTAATTAATTAAGCACTTATTATTTTACTATTAGAAGGTTTTGTTTATATAGTCTTTGGATCAACAACCCATTTTTCCCCTCCAGGGTATAGTGTATCTTTATGTGCTATTGCTACACACATTTTATCCCTTTAGGATTATTATATTCTATAATTTGCTTAATTAAACTGAGGTTTAATTATCCATTAATATTCAGGCAATGAAAACTATAAGGTTAAAGATAATTATATTGTATGTTGTAGCTTCTGTTTGTCTTTTAAGTCTTGGAGGCTATTCATGGTATAGTTCCCAGCAGATGAGCCAAAAAGTCAGGGAATTTATCCGGATTAACCCCAAGTCTAAGCTTTATAATCAAATTACGACCAACCTTTATAAATTAAACAATCTTTATTTAACTTATTCAGCTACAAACAACCTGGATACTATTCAAAGCTATAATATAATGATCAATGCCATAAAACATGATATAATAGCTTTACAGAATGAATACGATTCAACTACAGAAATTCTGACTATTAAATCTCTTGGAGAAATACCGGACTTGCTGGATTCCATTCAGACTGAATATTTTCAAGTTCAAAAAAAGAAAAAAGAAAGCCAAAAAAAGTTTGTAAACAAACTTGAAAATGAGTTGAAAAAAGTAATAAGTCAATATCAGGGTGAAGACCCGGTTTACATTATAAAAAACATCAAATCACAGATACTACTTAAGGAAAATTTAGATTCGGTTTATTACAGGAAAAAAGAGCCGGAAACTTCCAGTAAGGGATTATTGGGAAATATATTCAAAAAGAAAGAACCGGAACCTGATCACCAGCCGGATTCCCTTATTATTTCTAAAAAAGTTGAAAAAGATACCATCAACGGAATTTCTTTTGATACTCTGGCACATAAACCCCGAGAAGACATGTATGCTTCTGTTGAAAAGGTTCTTAATCGATTATATAGGGAAGAAATTGCAAATGTGAATAATTTATTGCTTTTCGAAAAAAACATATTTTCAAAAAATACCTTGATCACATACAATATAGAAAACAGGATACATCAATTTCGAACCCAGGAAGCGGAAATTCAGCAAGAACAAAGAAAAGAGCTATACGCACATTCCCAAAAGTTCAACCAGACCATTTTTGTCATAATTATTATTTTTATAATTATAAGCTTCTTGTTCCTTTACTTTATTTCAAGAGATATAAAAAGAAACCATTATTACCAAGAGCAACTATTGCGTAATGAAGAAAAGGCCATTAGGGAGGCTAAGGCCAAGCAAAAGTTCCTGGCCACCATGAGCCATGAATTAAGGACACCTTTGACATCTATTATTGGCTATGCCGATCTTTTGGAAGGCGATAAAGAAGTTGCCCGGGCAATAAAATCATCTTCAAGTAATTTGTTGCACGTTGCGAATGAAATTTTGGATATGTCCAAAATTATTGCCGGTAATATTGATATGAAGCCTTCTCCGGTAAATATCAAGAAACTATTTGATGATATCAGACTAAATTTTGAAGTACTGAATATTAAAGAAGACATAAAGTCGATTTTTGAATTCCCTCAAATTGACATTGTGGTAAATACTGATGGGGTTCGTTTGTACCAGGTAGTATATAACCTGCTGCATAACGCTCAAAAGTTTACACAGAAAGGATATATCAAATTATCTGTACAGGCAAGTGAGCAAAATGAAGGAAAAGTAGCATTACAAATAAAGGTTGAGGACACAGGGATAGGAATAAAAAAGGAAGATCAAAGCCGGATTTTTGAAGATTACAATCAGGCAGGTACCCATAAGGACAACCTCAAAGGAAGTGGACTGGGCTTAGGGATTGTAAAAGAACTTGTAAGCAGGCTTGGCGGAAACATTTCTCTTGAAAGCGAACCGGGTAAAGGAAGTTGTTTTACCATAGATTTTTTGATGGATACGGCAGTTGAAGAGGTAAATGCGGAACATAATTATAATTTTAATGAAAATGCTTTTACGGGATTTAAAATATTCAGTGTAGATGATGACCCTTTAATAACTAAGCTTTACAAGCGGATACTAGAGGCGCATGGTGCTAAAGTAACTTTAATGAACGACTCTTCCGCTGCATTAAATCACTTAAAGGAAAACCATTATGACCTGGTGATAACGGACATAAAAATGCCTGGAATGACCGGTTATGAACTTTTAGATAAGCTGATTGAAGCAGATAAAAAACCCAAAAAAATTGTTGCTTCCACTGCTAATATACTTTTGTCAAAGAGAGAAAGGGAACAGTTGAAAAAATTTGACAGCCTTATTTCCAAGCCGGTCACTAAAAAAGACCTTCTTCAAAATATTGCAAAGGTACTCAATATCGAAAAGGAAGATATAAGTATTGCCCCTGTTGCTGTTGAAAAGGAAA
>JBKBXU010000279.1:0-6279 GCA_046313675.1 Cytophagaceae bacterium | reverse complement strand
TGCGAAAGGCGGACTTTTAAAAATGCCGTTCTGGCAGAAACTGGCCACTACTACACAGTTAAGGCATTTTTCCGGCGGGGAGCCTTGTGGGTTTAGCGGGCAGAAATTTGGCTTTTTCCGATAACTATCGGAATGGTGTCCTTTTTTTCTTTCTTTTTTTGGATAGGCAAAAAAAGAAAAAAATAAATTGAAGTACAATTTTTAAAATTACCTAAATAATCCCGGACGATATTAGCATTCTACCCAGAATTAAGGAAGGAATGAAATATGCATAAGGCTTTCGTGCTGCTTTCAAAAGTTAGCTACTTTACGTTACTTTACCAAGTATTAAAATTTAGCTTTAACCGCAAAACAAATGTCCGCAAAATGATGTATTTTCAGATTCCTGAAAACTATCCGGAAGCTGCTGTTTTTTGCAGGGATTGGCTGAATGGAAAAAAAGAATTTATTTTTCATACCTCCGGTTCAACCGGATTGCCTAAGCCTATCACTATACAGCGCAAACAAATGATTGCAAGCGCACATATGACCGCCAAAGCTTTAAAGCTTGAAAAAGGTGATAAAGCTTTTCTTTGCCTCAATCCAGCATTTATTGGTGGGGTTATGATGATGGTTCGGGCAATGGAAATAGATATGGAGTTAATTGCTGTTCCACCTACAGCAAAGCCTTTACAAAATATCAACAATGACTTCTGCTTTGACTTTTCCGCTTTTGCGCCTATTCAGCTTTACGAGATGCTGAAACATTCAACGGAAACATCTTCAATTATTCTTAATAAGGCAAAAGCCTTGCTTATTGGAGGAGCTCCGGTAAACAAGGAACTGAAAAATTTATGCAGGAAACACCTCACAACGAAAGTTTATAGTACTTTCGGAATGACAGAAACGGTATCTCATATTGCCTTGCAAAATCTGCACGATAACTTAGACAACAATCTGTATACGATCCTTGATGATGTACAAATCTCAAGTGACTCCAGGGGGTGTCTTGTTGTGGCAGCACCATGTACTTTGTACCAACCTATTGTTACCAACGACCTGGTTGAAATAGTGGATAACCGAAACTTTATTTATTTAGGCAGAATAGACAATGTCATTAATAGTGGGGGCATCAAAATTAATGGAGAACAATTAGAAAATGAAATAGGGGATATACTGGCCTCTTACGGCAAATGTTTTCAATTCTTTGTTTCCTCATTACCGGATCAAAAATTAGGAGAAAAATGTATACTTATAATAGAATCAAAAGATAATATTGAGGAGGAGATAACTTCCATTTTATCTCAGAATCTGAATCGCTATACGGTACCTAAACATATCTATTGTATACCATCTTTTGCTATGACCCCTACGGGAAAAATAAACCGAAAGAAAACGAAACAGCTAATAGTTAATTTATAATATAATATGTCAGACTTTACCCTCTTCGAGATCATTTATGACCAAAGCGAATTGCCCGCTCCATATTCACACATTTTTCATATCACAGGAAAACCTCAGAAAAATGAATTGTACATAAACTTTAAAGTCACCTATGTAGATCGTGAAGAGCTGTCCGAAGAAGAAATATATGATGAAGGTTTTTCAACCGATGATGATTTTGAATGGAACGGAACATTAAAACCTGTATGGCTGACAGTAATGAAAAATGCACTTCAGGACATCAAATTCCAGAATAAAAAAACTTCGGAAATAGAAGTAAAAGTAGAAAACAACTCAGGTGTTATCCATAAAGGACTCATTGACAAATCTCATGAGGCAGCTTATATTATTGAGGAATTAATTCAGGCTGTTTATGCAAATACAGAAAAGCATATTCCATTAACCGTTAAATACCTTAAGATAAAAGAGGGTTCAAGTTCTCTGCTTGAAATAACACCGGACTTTAAAAACCGGGAAGTGCTGCTTAAAGCAAATGGTACAGCTCATAAAAATACCTTTGTCTGGAATGACCTGAAGGAATTTTTCCAGAAACTTTATTCTCTGGACTATAATTATGAAGAAGCCCTGGAAGATACTCCAAAAGAAACAGGTGTTTTTCTGGATCCCGGAGAAAGTTTATGGTTCAAAATTAATAAAGGCGTCCGGTCAGCACATAAGACCAAAACATTACAGGAATTAACGGCTGACCTTGACAAGTTGTTTCTTAATTAATTTGAAACTGAATTGCTACCATCTTCCTGTAAAAGAACCTGGCGCTCATCAATCATTAAATGCATACGCCTGATCGTATTATCTTGCTGATGAAAGGTAAAAAAGCATTCGTTCTCAGAAAGCCAGTTAAAAACAACATTGGACGCATTTAAATCCTTGCTATGGATATCCGTGGATATCGTTTCCGAACTACCGTAGCCTTGAATGGTTATTTCCACATGAAAAGGATCTATTAAATTAGGCTTTACACCTTTAATTAGAACCTGAACGTTAGACTCCGGTGAACTTTCAATAATCTCGGCTCTTTTTTCTGAACAAGAGAAAAAACTTAAAAGAAGGCAAATAAGGATATAATTATACTTCATAAATTTTCAACATTTTGTTTAAGATATAAATAAAAAAGTATAAATCAAATATCTTTCGGAATAACCATTACAACCGTTTCCCTATCCACCTTTACAGCACCGGCAGGAGCACCTTTAATTTTCCTTACATACTTCTTTTCTGTCACGATCACGGGGCAGAGTGAATCATTACGCCGTTTGGAGTAATAAGCAGCAAGTGAAGCTGCCTTTTCAATGACCGGTTTGGGAAAGTTTTTTCCAGCCTGCTGTTTTATGACCACATGCGAACCGGAAACGTCCTTAGCATGCAACCATAGATCATCTTTTCGTGCAAACTTTTGTGTAAGAATGTCATTGTTAGCCGAACTTTTTCCAATATATATGTGAAACCCCATGAATTCAATATGTTTGAACCTTTCTTCAGCGGAAAGGCTTTCGTTACTTTGGTTTGATGATTTTGAATATTTATCCAAAAAGGGTTCCAGTCCTTTAAAATATTCTGACGATTGAACACTTTTCAGGTCATCCCTTAACTCCAAAAGTAGGTTCTCGGTATGACTAATACGTTCCTCAGCTTTCTGTATTTCCAAAGGTCTTTGCTTTGCTTTACGATACAATTGTTCAGCATACTTTTGGGGACTCTGATCCTGTTTTAAATGAATGGTAATGCTTGAATCGGTATAGAAATTATGAAGACTAACATCACCTCTGCTATTTTTTATGGCATGCAAATTAGCCATTATTACATCCGCTATTTGAGAAGGAGATTCTTTCTCTGATAATTCCAGAAGCTTATCATAAGCAATTTTCAGGTAGTTTTCGGTTTTGGTGATCAAAGAAGATATTTTTCGATTAAGCAGATCTTTGGTTTTCCTCAAATAATTCACCCGATACCAGGCTCGATAGAAAGCTGTAGCAACAGCCAAAGCAGAAGAGTAGCTTTCAACAACCTCCCCCTCCCCGATCAATGACAACCGGACATATCCATTCTCCTGTAGGAGATAAAATGTAGGATTTAAGAGATTGTCTAATAGCTCTGAATATAGTTTCCCCCTTTCAGATACATCTTTTTCATTAAACGCCCTGCTTTCCAGATAGGCTTTCACTTCCGGGCCAAGAACAGGAACTTCTTTCATTAAATCATTCAATCTCAAACTATAGTCCGGGTCAGAATAATTGATACTTCGAGGAAGCTGATCGGGATTGAGTGAAAGGTCTTGTTTTAATTTGTTTTTAAACAGCTTTTGCAGTTCCTCGTGATGATAAAGAAGGATGTTAGAGCGATTTCCAAAAAGTTTAAAAAGAAGAGTAAATCCACTGCTAAAACAAAGCTTAAAAGCCCTTTCTCCTTTAATTGCTTTTACATCTTCAACCTTTTCTCCAATGAGTTCTTCAAAAAGGTTAACAGAGTTTTTTTTAGCCCTGTGGAATTCATCCGGAAATGATAGGGTAGAGAACTCTGAGCCAAGGTGCGCTTGTATAAAAAATCTCTCAGGACCAAATCCGAGTAGTAATTCTTCCTTAGTCTGACTAAAACACTCCTGAAGAATTTTTCCGGGTAAACGTTCTTTAAGCTCTGAAGCCAGGTGTTGTATGAAAAAGTAATTGTTGTGCACTTAATATATTCTTAGACAAAGCCCCAAATAAAAAGGGAGGCTACAAATATAACCTCCCTCTTTTAATAAATTATTAAGACTATTATTCAATTACTATTTTCTCAACATAATTACCATCTTCGGTTTTAGCATGAAGGAAATAAACTCCTGATGGAAGGTTAGAGAAATTAAATTCAACCATCGTATTAGGGTTTTCCTCATTTTGAGAAACAACTTGTCCTAAAGTATTAAGTAAAATCAACTTTACAGGGTTTTGTCCTTTGCCTTCAATAAGAACATTAAAAATACCATTGTTAGGATTCGGCATTACCTTAATTCCCGTTACCGCTTCAGTATTAACAATTACTACATCACTCATAGTTAATGAACCATCAACATCATATTGGGCTAAGCGATAATAATTAGTACCTGCAGCCAAATTCTCATCTGTATAGGAATAATTTCTTATGGTATTACTAAATCCTGCGGCAGAGACTTCACCCAAAGATTCAAAATCTTTTCCGTTAAGCGATTTTTGAACCACGAAATGACTGCTGTTTTGCTCATTAGCTGTTGACCAATGCAGGATAGCATTGTTACCTTCTTTCTCTGCATTAAAGTTCAATAACGTAATTGGCAAAACACAATCACTATCAACACATACAAGAATTCTTCCACAGGTATAACCTGTACCGGTTTCGAATTTAATGTTAAAAGCAGCACCTCTTGTTCCATAGTTTCCATCTCTAAAGCCCATAAGGCCGGTTACAACATCACTTCCTGTATCATCGGAATAAGGATTATTCCAGGTTGGATATGCCCCTGTATTGTTGATTGTCTTTGCACAGTTAAAATACCTTGCCTGGACACCATCAGCAGCGATACCTATCCAATAAATCCCAGGTTCCAGCTCATGATCCATAGGTACTTCTATAATTTGATTGTTTGTTACTGTCGCTACGAGTCCAGGAGAGGTATAACGTACAGTCCCAGGGGCATTTTTACTTCCGGCAGGAGTACATCCACCACAATAAGGACCACCTGTTGGATTATTGTCGAAAATTCTTATTTCAAAAGTTCCATTTCCGGCACTTCCTGTAATCAAACTTGCCGCAGTCATTCGTACATCTTGTGTCACTTCAATCATCATATAATTTCGCGTATTTGACTCCCAATCAGCAGTCCAGCTTCCAGCTCCGCAAGCTTCCCCACCCACTCCTAAGGAAGCGGCAAGTTCAGCAGAAGTAGTACCCGGTAATACGGTTCCTTGTAAACTTGATATATCTTCTGCGAAAAGAGCCATATCACAAGCACCTAAACCAGTATTGGTACTTGTAAAAGGTACCATTATGGTAGAATCAGTATCACTTGGATTTAGCTCTGTGCCACCGGTAGGCCCGGTATACCATTTTATCTCACTACCTTCAGGTTCCAATACGGTAAATTCAGCTAACTCCGCAGCATCATCCTTACACGCCGTAACCACATAAGGGCTTGGCTGCTCGGTAAACACAATGGTATCTATCATTAATGGACATGGACCACAAAGTGAAGAAACATATAACCTTTCATCCGAAATCACCACCCGATACTCACCCAATTGCTCAGCAGCATCATAGCTTATATCATCACTTTCATATTCTAGGGTAGTCCAGGCATCTCCGGCACTAGCCCTATATTCCCAAGTGTATTTATACGTATTATAGGTTTGAGGAACCTGAGAATGTAATACCTGTGAAAAGACAGGGCAAACAACCTGATCTGCACCCAACCTTGGCTGTCCCGGACAAGGATAAGTAAAATCACAACCAGCAGGTAGGACAAAAGGAACAGCATGACATCGATCAATATAATCACCCAATCCTAACTCTCCCCTTCTGTTAAATCCCCAGGCATAGGCATCACCACTAGCTGCAATAGCAAAGTACCATCCATCACCCTTAGAAACCTGAGTAATTCCTTCCAAAAATCCACCGCCAGCTATACGAACGTACACAGGAGTATGACTATAATTTACCGCATTATCTTTACCGGCACAAACTCCACTATTACAAGCAGCACTATTATTTCCTAAAGTACCAGCAGCAATCACATCTCCATCAGGAGTCGGGCATCCAATATTACCGCCAGGAGTGACAGTAGGACCCGCATTAAACAATCCTTGCGAACCAAAAGTTACCACACGG
>JBKBXU010000278.1:0-6283 GCA_046313675.1 Cytophagaceae bacterium | reverse complement strand
GATGTCGAAAGATCAGCAATTAACCGTTGAACCTTCGCCACTTGAAGTACATGCAGATAGTGTAGCCTTTGAAGTATCGGCTCTTCTACCTGTTAAAATGCTTAAAAAGAATAAAATATATACTGTGAGTGCCTATTATGAGCACAACGGTGAGAAAATCAAACTTGAAGACGTTCAGTTTAAGAGCTCTGATTTTCCTGATGCAAAAACAAAAGAGCCTAAATTATCTCATAGATATTCTTTTGGATACAAGCCGGAAATTGGAAATGGCGATCTAAAAGTAGTAGGTATTGCGTCAAACATGACAATGTCTAAGTCAAAATCTACTGATGAGTTGCCATTGGCTACCGGTTTAATCACAACATCAAGACTTGTTCAGGACATTTATTATGTAGCATACGCAGATCATGGGTATGATTTTAGAGAAGAACTTGTACCTACAGTAGTTAATTTCTACTTCGATCAGGGAAGATCCAATCTTAGAACCAGTGAAATGAAAGGTACTGAAAGCAAGAAACTAGATGCTTTCCTTGCGCAGAAAAACGTTACAAGAACGGTTTCTGTAATCGGACAACACTCTCCTGAAGGTTCTGAAACTAAAAACAGTAAACTTGCAGACGACAGAGCACGAGTAATTGAAAAATTCTATCGTGACAAAATGAGAAAATATGACTACAAAAAAGTAGCTGATTCTATCAAATTTGTTACAAAAGGTATCGTAATGGAGTGGGCTGGCCTTAAACTGGAGCTTGAAAACACTACAGCACTTACAAAAGAACAAAAAACTCAAGTCCTTCAAATCGTAAATGGCCCTGGTTCATTTATCGAAAAAGAAAAACAAATACAGAAACTTCCTTATTACAAAACCATTTTAGCTAAAGTATATCCATCTCTTAGAACAGCAAGAACTGAAATCCTTACTGTTAAACCTAAGAAATCAGATGCTGAAATCTCTTTACTTGCTAATGCAATTGTAGAAGGAAAAGTAAAAGCTGATACACTTAGCTACGAAGAGCTTGCTTATTCAGCTACCTTAACCAGCAACCTACAGTTAAGAGAGAAAATCTATACTGCTGCTATCAAAAAGAAAGACAGCTGGGATTCTCACAATAACCTGGGTGCTGTTTATTTAGAAATGGCCAAAAAAGAAAATGATAAATCGGCTAAATCTAAATACATCGATCAGGCGATTAATCACTTCGAATTGTCAAGAAAAGTTAAAGATAATGCTTACGCTAACGCCAACATTGCTTCTGCTCAATTAATGAAGAACATGAGAGGCGAATCTTTCCAGAATCTAACTAAAGCTGCTGGTCAGGAAGGTGATGATGAACTGAAAAAAGGAATCTCTGCAATGACAGGTGTAGTTGAAATTAAAGAAGCAAAGTATAAAAATGCAGTTCAAAGCTTATCTAAAGCAAATGAAACACCTGAGGTTCTTTACAACCTGGCTTTAGCTAACTTGTTGAACAAAGATTATCAGGCCGCTAAAAAAGCATTTGAAGCTGCAATTGCTGCTAATGAAAACAATGCCTGGGCATACTATGGAGCTGCCATCACTGCTGCAAGGTTAAATGATGAGGCTTCTTTAACAAATAATCTTAAAAAAGCTGTTAAATTAAATAGCTCACTAAGCGAAAAAGCGATAGGCGACCTGGAATTTGCGAACTATGTAAATTCTCAGAATTTCAAAAATGCCTTAAAATAAAATGTAAAAATTGTTGTTTCAAAAAAGCCCCGTTTTACGGGGCTTTTTTGTTTATAAGCCTTTGGGAATTGTCATTCTTATTCACTATTTTTGCCACGTTTCAATTTAACCATATTCCATAAAAACATGAGACAGATACAATTCAGGGAAGCCCTTAGAGAAGCGATGAACGAAGAAATGAGAAGGGATGATAAAATCTTTTTAATGGGCGAGGAAGTTGCAGAATATAATGGAGCATATAAGGTCAGCCAGGGAATGCTGGATGAATTTGGTGCCAAAAGGGTCATTGACACCCCCATCGCCGAGCTCGGCTTTACCGGAATAGGTGTAGGTGCGGCTATGAACGGTTTAAGGCCTATCATTGAATTTATGACGTTTAACTTTTCTCTTGTAGCAATAGACCAGATCATAAATGGTGCCGCCAAAATGATGTCCATGTCAGGAGGCCAGTATCCTGTACCTATCGTGTTTAGAGGCCCTACCGGAAATGCCGGAATGTTAAGCTCACAGCATTCACAAAATTTCGACAACTGGTATGCAAATTGCCCTGGTCTTAAAGTAGTTGTTCCTTCAAATCCTGCAGATGCAAAAGGTTTATTGAAATCATCCATACGTGATAATGATCCTGTTATTTTTATGGAATCTGAATTGATGTACGGAGATAAAGGAGAAGTACCTGAAGGAGAATACCTAACCCCTATCGGTGTAGCTAATATCGTAAGAGAAGGCACGGATGTTACCATTGTTTCCTTTGGAAAGGTAATGAAAATTGCCCTTGAAGCTGCTGAAACCCTGGCAAAAGAAGGTGTCTCTGTAGAAGTAATAGACCTTAGAACCATCAGGCCTATAGATTACGATACCATTGTAAAATCTATTAAAAAGACAAACCGTCTGGTAGTTGTAGAAGAAGCATGGCCACTGGGTTGTATTGCCAGTGAACTAGCTTACCACGTACAAAGATATGCCTTTGATTACCTGGATGCACCTGTGGCAAGAATCACCAACAGAGATGTTCCTCTTCCTTATGCACCTACACTAATCGATGTGATCCTTCCAAATGTGAAACGCACGATCGAAGCTGTTAACTCTGTTATGTACAGATAAGAAAAATACAAGACATAAAAAAAGCCTCAAAAGAGGCTTTTTTTATGTCTTTAAATAATGAAAAATCTTCCCTTATTTACCAAAGGATTTCATATTTGGCATTACGGCACGTTTGTTACCAGCCATTTTATTCATACTCTTCATCATTTTCCGCATATCTTCAAACTGCTTCAGCAGGTTGTTTACCTGTTGAATGGAAGTACCGCTACCGCTCGCAATACGCTTCCTTCTGTTTCCATTTATAAGATCAGGATTCTGACGTTCTTCAACCGTCATAGAGCTAATAATAGCCTCTATAGGCTTAAATGCATCATCATCAATCTCCACATCCTTCATCATTTTACCCATACCAGGAATCATACCAACAAGGTCTTTAAGACTACCCATCTTTCGTATTTGATGTAATTGAGAAAGGAAATCTTCAAAATTAAATTGATTCTTACGAATCTTCTGATTTAGCTTTCGCGCTTCATCCTCATCATAAACCTGCTGAGCACGTTCTACTAAGGAGATAACATCTCCCATGCCAAGAATTCTTTGTGCCATCCGATCCGGATAGAACAGGTCGATGGCATCCATTTTTTCACCGGTACTGATAAACTTTATAGGTTTCTCAACCACAGTGCGTATCGATAAGGCCGCACCACCACGGCTATCACCATCTAGTTTAGTCAGGACAACTCCATCAAAATTCAATCTTTCGTTGAAGACTTTCGCAGTATTTACTGCATCTTGCCCAGTCATGGAATCCACTACAAACAAGGTTTCCGATGGCTGAAGTGCCGATTTCAAGTTGGCTATTTCTTTCATCATCTGCTCATCAACAGCAAGTCGTCCGGCTGTATCCACAATAACTACTTTCTTATTGTTGGCTTTCGCAAAAGCTATGGCATTACGAGCAATAGAAACTGCATCTTTATTATCAGGCTCTGTGTAAACTTCTACCCCTACCTGCTGACCAAGAACTTTTAGCTGATCCATCGCTGCAGGACGATAAATATCACAAGCAGCCAGAAGTACCTGACGATTTTGTTTTTTAAGGTAATTAGCAAGCTTACCGGAAAAAGTAGTTTTCCCTGAACCCTGCAAGCCTGAAATTAAAATAACGGCAGGATCTCCTTTTACAGTAATATCCTGCTTCTCCCCTCCCATCAGCTCGGTTAATTCCTCATACACGATCTTAACCATCAACTGCCCTGGAGAAACGGCTATAAGAACATCACGTCCAAATGCTTTATCTTTAATGGTATCCGTAACACTCTTAGCTACCTTATAATTAACATCGGCATCAATGAGCGCCCTACGTATCTCTTTAATAGTAGCAGCAACATTAATTTCGGTAATTTTCCCTTCGCCTTTTAAGGTTTTTAAGGCTTTATCAAGCTTCAGTGTAAGATTATCAAACATATATCTTAATTCCTTTTATTTAGGATGTAAAAATAAAAAATAAACTTAATGTTAACGAAGAAATAACAGGATATTAGTGTCTTTAGTTTAAACATGATCTATTCCCGGTTCTTTCTGTTAATATATTTTATAGAATTATCAATGATGCTGTTAATTTCAAGACTTATTTTAAACAGATAACACCCTCCTAAAAACAGCATCAATATAAATCCCGAACGAAGGCCTATGTTTATAATAATCGGAAGTTCCTCTGAAAGATTGGGAAAAAGAAACTCCAGGATCAGATAAGTGCTGCCTCCAAACAATAACACTACAAGAGTTTCTTTGGAAAAAGGTTGAATTTTAATTTTCATAAGGAGAAAAAGGTACTTAATCAGATTAAATACAATCATTGATAAAAAGGTAGCAACAGCCGCTCCTGTTATGCCAAATTTCGGGATAAATACATAATTGGTACCGATCATCAACAAACCCAAAAGAAGAGTTAAAGCGAGGTTAAACCTGTAAAACCGTGAATTAAGAATAATCTCCGTATTTACACCAGTGGCCATATCAACTACCTTTGCCAACCCAATAAAAAGTACTACATATTTCCCCACAATATAAGTTTCCGTATTAGGCATCAAAGAAAACACCAAATCAATATTAAGCCATATCAGCAAGAAAACTAAAAGACTTATAATGAGCTGGTTTAAGGAAGATTTTTTATATAACTCCTCAATCTTTTCAATATCATTTTCTTTCCAGGCTTGTGATATCAATGGTACGGTTATTTGTGAAAGTGCTCTTTTGGGAATTTCTATAACAGACCCTATAAAAAAGGCAATACTGAATACACCTGTTAGGGCAAGTCCTTCAAAGGATCCGATCATCAACACATCAATCCTGGAAGCCAATATAAATGAAGCATTGCCTAGGAACACAAACATACCAAAGGTGAACATGTTTTTCAACAACTCTTTATTATTCAAAAAGGTAGGTATCGTTAAATATAAACGACTAAGTTTTTTTATATAAAACAAAAGTATTATTACTGCTATCCCATAAGAGCCGATAATAAAAAGAATCATTGCATCGAAAGAAATCAATCCTAAAGAATAAATCAGAATCAGAATCAACATCCAAACCCTTAAAAACACCTCTTTGACAAAACCCGGAAGGACTATCTTAAGGTGTACTCTGGCATAAGCCTCCAAAATATTCTGGTACATAATAAAAAACACCAAAGGCAAAACCTGGAAAAAATAATCATTGACTCGGTCTGAGCGCTCTTCATATATAGAGATCCAGGTATCTTTAAACAAAACATAAAGAATACTTATTGTCAAAAAGCCCAACAATGGGTAAACCATAAAGACCATAAAAAAGCCCTCATGCTTTTTTTCATAGTTTCTGAAATAAGGAAAAAAGCGATCTATTATATTGGGCGCCCCGATTTGGGAAAGGGCTGCCATAACAAAAGAAAGATCCAGAAGAATTCTGATCAAACCGATCTCATCAGGCTCCAGGAATTTAGGGTATACCCAGAGCAGATTAAAAGTACCTATAGCTACACCTATGTAATTAACTATAGAACTTTTTACACCTTGATTGATTACGACTCCCATTAAGAGTGTAAATTACGTAGCAAATTCCGGATCAACATACTTCATGATTTGGGTGCGAAGATCTTCCACACTTAGCCAACGTTCGTTTTTAGCGGAATTGTATCTAAACCCCGGAGCTACCATTTTACCTTTAAAGGTATTTTTCCATTTTTCAGCATCCCATACAGGTATGGAGGGAAGTATGACAAAATATTTATCAAATTCAACCGTATTCACAGAATCTGCTTCGGTAATAAGGTCTTCGTGAATTTTTTCTGCCGGACGCAAGCCAATTACTTCAAGTTTGCACTCCGGACAAATAGCCTTGGCAAGATCCGTAATTCTAAAAGATGCAAGTTTAGGAATAAACAATTCCCCTCCCCAGGCATTTGAAAGGGCTAAAAGCACTATATCAGCTTCCTCCTCCAAAGAAACATTAAATCGGGTCATTTCGGGATCTGTTATTGGAATAACCCCT
>JBKBXU010000277.1:0-6307 GCA_046313675.1 Cytophagaceae bacterium | reverse complement strand
ATCATCTAAAAGATCCGACGGGATTACTTCAGGAAACACATATTTAAAAATATCCTCTTTTATTTCTTTCTGCATAGCCTCTACAGAGGCAAATTCATCATGCTGTGTAGATACTACTATGGTGTGTATTCTTAACGCTTTTCCATTATCGTCATATTCAATAGTCACCTGAGATTTACTGTCCGGCCTAAGATAAGTCATTACCTTACCAGCCTTTCTTATCTCTGCCAGTTTCTTTAAAATACGGTGTGATAAAGCAAGTGCGATCGGCATAAACTCAGGAGTTTCATTAATGGCATATCCAAACATCATTCCCTGATCTCCTGCTCCTTGTTCTTTATTGCTATCCTCATCAACTCCTCTTGCTATATCAGCAGACTGGCTGTGAAGTGCAGTAAGAATTCCACATGACTCTGCCTCAAACATATACTCTGCTTTAGTATATCCAATCTTTTTGATCGTTTCTCTTACTATATCCTGAACATTAATAACAGCTTTTGTTGTTACTTCTCCTGCAATTACTGCAAGTCCGGTGGTGACAAGAGTTTCGCAAGCCACCCTTGAAGAGGGATCTTGAGATAGATATGCATCTAAAATAGCGTCCGATATTTGATCAGCGACTTTATCTGGGTGACCCTCTGAAACTGATTCTGATGTAAATAAATATGACATTTGAAAAATAGTTAAGTTTTTAAGGTACCAAATTTAGATTAATTTAAAACAAAAGAAAATAATCTTATAACATTATGTACTGACTTTACCTAGCAGAAAAATGGTTGGCTTTTTATGTAAATCAGGCTTTTCTATTTTCCAGGCCTTTACCGTTTTGGTCTTGAGAAATTGATCATCACCGCTTACATTACATGCAATGCATAAAGCAGTCTGATTTTGACATGTTGACAATAAGTCGTCGAGTAAAGAATTATTTCTATAAGGCGTCTCCATAAAAATCTGAGTATCTGAATTTTTATGGACCATATTTTCCAGACTTTTTATCGCATTAATTCTTTCCCCTTTATTAATAGGAAGATAGCCATGAAACGTAAACTTCTGTCCGCTGAATCCTGAACCTATCAGAGCCAGCAAAATACTTGATGGACCTATTAAAGGAATAACATCCCTTTCGGACATATGACCATAAGCCACAGCCCTAGAGCCAGGATCTGCAATTCCGGGACACCCGGCCTCAGAAATCACCCCAACATCTTCCATATCAGGTATTTCTTCAAAAAACTTCTTAACTTCAGAATATTGGGTATCCTTATCCAGCAGATAAAATTTTATTCTTTCAATAACTATCCCCAAGCCCAGGCTACTGATAAACCTCCTGGCACTTCGTTCATTCTCTACCAGGTAGTAATTAATTTTTTTCAGTATATGTTTGTTATATTCAGGAATTACTTTCTCTTCCGTCCCGGGAGATAGCAAAGTAGGTATTAAAAATATTTTTCCTTTTTTTGGGTTCAACGTATAAAAAGCTTAATAAATGGAACAATTTAACGGTATTGCAAAAATTTTACTAATTACAGGTGCCTGTATTATGGGCTTAGGCTTGCTATTATTGCTAGCAGGCAAGATTCCTTTTTTGGGAAAACTTCCAGGCGACATTTCCTTCAGGGGCCGAAACTGGACAATACATTTTCCGATAATTACCAGTATCATTCTTAGTATTCTGCTTTCCCTCGTTTTTTATTTATTCCGACGATTCTTTTAAAAATTGCTTAACCACATGCACAAACTCCTCAGGTTTTTCTGCATGCACCCAATGTCCGGCACCCTCAATGGTTTGTATTTTGGCTCTTGTAAAAATGCGGTTAATCATTTCCTCGTCCCTTGGCTTTATGTATCCCGACATGGCTCCATTTATAAATAAGACAGGAGCTTCTACTTGTATTTCCTCAGGCAAAGCCTCTCCTATACGATCTATTTTTTCACTGATTGCCTTCAGGTTAATTCTCCACTCAAAATGGTTATCGTCATTTCTAAAAAGGTTTTTTAAAAGAAATTGCCGGATACCCACTTCAGGCACATACTTTGCCAGTTGAGTATCAGCCTCTGTTCTTGACGTAATATTTTCCAAATTGATGGAATTAAGTCCTTCTAATATTTTATCATGATGAACAGGATAATATCTGGGAGCAATATCAACTATTATTACTTTTTTATATAATTCAGGATATTTCTGAGCAAACCGCATCACAACCTTACCCCCCATTGAGTGTCCTATAATAAAGGGATCTTTAATGGAATGCTCTGCAATAAAATCTTTAAGATCATCAGCCATTATATCGTATGAAAAATCATCACTATGGAAAGAACGGCCATGATTACGCTGATCAATTAGATACAAATGGAATTCATCCTCCATCATTTTAGCAGGTGTTACCCAATTATCCGAAGATCCAAAGACACCATGTAAAATTAATAAAGGAGCACCCGTCCCTGATTCTCTGTAAAATAAACTCATTTTAATTGTCTTAAATATAGTTGAATCGTATTCTCAAGACCTAAATATAAGGCATCGCAAATTAACGCATGTCCTATAGACACTTCACTTATAAAAGGTATTTCCCGAATTAGAAAATTAAGATTATTTAAATCCAAATCATGTCCCGCATTTACCTCCATACCGAGACGCTGTGCCAATGTTGCAGCTTCAACGTAAGGCGCAATCGCTTTCTCAGGATCGGTAGAATAATAATGAGCATAAGGTTCTGTATAAAGTTCCACCCTGTCAGCACCTGTAGCTTTTGCACCTTCAATCATTTTAAGATCTGGGTTTACAAAAAGCGATACTCTGATTCCCATACTTTTAAAATGAGAAGTTAATTCACTTAAATAATCTTTATGCTTTACAGTATCCCATCCGGAATCAGAAGTAATGGCATCAGGAGCATCCGGCACTAAGGTTACCTGCACGGGCTTAACCTCCTCTACCAATCTAATAAACTTCTCCTCAGGATTTCCCTCAATATTTAATTCCGTAGCAATACTTTCCTTTAAATCCCTTACATCACTATACCGTATATGCCGCTCATCTGGGCGAGGATGTACAGTTATTCCCTGAGCCCCAAACCGCTCACAATCAAGAGCTGTTTTAAGTACATTTGGATTATTGCCCCCTCTTGCATTTCTTAATGTGGCAATCTTATTTATATTGACACTTAGTCTGGTCATTCTGTTATTAATTTTATTAACTTTGGCTGCAATTTAATACAATACTGGAGTAAAAAAGAAATACTATGAGTTTAAAAGAGCGAATTGAATCTGACATCAAAAAAGCCATGTTGGAAAAAAATAAGGATCGCCTTAGAGCTTTAAGAGGAATAAAATCTCTTATCCTGTTAGCAGAGACTGAAAAAGGAAATCAAGGAGGAATAACAGAAGACCTTGAACTTAAAATTCTTACAAAAGCCGCAAAACAAAGGCGAGAGTCTGCTGAAGTGTATGAACAACAAGGCCGAAAAGATCTGCAGGAAATTGAGGTAGCTGAATTAAATGTAATTGAAGAATATTTGCCTAAGCAAATGTCAGAGGATGAAGTTGCTGAAAAAGTGAAGCTTATTATTCAACAAGTCGGAGCCTCAGGCCCCCAGGATATGGGAAAAGTTATGGGGATGGCCTCAAAAGAGCTGACAGGAATGGTAGATGGTAAAATTCTTTCTTTTATCGTAAAGTCATTGCTGAATAAAGCATGAAAATAATTGACATCATATTGTTGCTACTCCTTCTCCTTGGAGCATATAAAGGCTATAAGAAAGGTTTTGTCCAGGAGATTCTGTCCTTTGCTGCCCTCATTATAGCCATTGTAGCATCTTTTAAGTTTTTAAACTGGGGAATAGATCAACTAAAAGAGTATATATCAGATTCAAATCTTTTAATATTTAGTGCTTTTCTTTTAATATTTATTGGGGTTCTGGTAGGTATGTATTTTTTAAGCCGTATACTTAAAAAAATTATCGATCTTACCTTACTGGGAAGCATCGATAACCTTGCCGGTGCCTTGTTCGGAATGGCGAAAGTAGGTTTTATCGCCAGCACCCTATTATGGTTGCTTTCTGAGGCTCAACTATTCTCATTTGATACCTACATTCAGGGCAGTATCCTGTTTCCACCTGTCATAGACTTTGCCCCTACTACTGTTCACTGGATAACTAAAGTAGTGCCATTTCAAGATGTATTTCCGATAATAAAAGAATATTTAGGGCCTTTATGATTTTATTGATCGACAATCTGGATTCTTTCACTTATAATCTGGCTGATTACCTGATGCAATCAGGTGCTGAGGTAGAAGTCGTAAAAAATACTGAAAATCCGGAAAAGGTTCTTTCTGACCCAGGAAAATACAAAGGTGTTGTAATTTCTCCGGGGCCGGGCAAACCTGAACATGCTGGTTTCCTCACATCATACCTAAACCTTTTCATTTTAAAAAAACCTATCCTTGGAATTTGCCTTGGGAATCAGGCCATCGGACAGTATTTTGGAGCGGAACTTATTAAAGCAAATAAGCCGATGCATGGAAAAATTTCTCAAATAATTTGCGAGAAAGACCCTATATTTAGTAATATTCCGGAAAAAATTAAGGTTGTTAGATATCATTCCTTAATTTTAACCAAATTACCAAATCAACTTGTACCTATAGCAAAGTGCGGAGAAGAAATTATGGCAATTAGACATACATCCTTACCAATTTATGGATTGCAATTTCATCCGGAAGCTGTAAAAACCGATTTTGGTATGGAAATTTTAAAAAATTGGCTGCTTACTATAAAACAGCAAATCCAATATTCATAAAACTTTGTGTTATTTTTGAACGTTTCTTATAGTACAACAAAAATCTGTAATCAATGAAAACCCCAGAGATTAAAAATCACAACGGATTTAAATACATCGATGAAGGTGAAGGTGAAATCCTGCTGTTACTTCATGGATTATTCGGGGCTCTTAGTAATTGGGAAAGCGTTATCAATTGTTTTTCAACAAAATACCGCGTATTAATACCGGTTATGCCTATTTATGAGACTCCCATTAAGTCTGCCAGCGTAGATGGGTTGGTTGATTTTATTGAAGAGTTTGTCAAATTTAAAGATTTAAACAATATGACTCTTTTAGGAAATTCCCTGGGAGGCCATGTTGGCCTTATATATACGCTTAATCACCAGGAAAAAGTCAAAAAGCTTGTACTTACAGGAAGCTCCGGTTTATTTGAAAATTCAATGGGAGGGTCGTTTCCTAAAAGAGGCAATTATGACTATATTAAAGAAAGAGTACAATATACATTCTACGATCCCAACAGTGCCACCAAAGAATTGGTAGATGAGGTTTTTGACATTGTAAGCAGCATCCCAAAATGCATGCGGATTATAGCTATTGCTAAATCTGCACAAAGGCATAACATGGCTAAAGAAATAACAAAAATTCAAGTTCCCACCTTATTAGTATGGGGATTAAACGATACCATTACACCTCCTATAGTTGCTCATGAATTTAACAGACTAATACCTAATTCTGTGTTGCGATTCATAGACAACTGTGGACATGCTCCTATGATGGAAAACTCTGAAAGGTTTAACGAATTATTGACTGAATTTCTCCAAGAAAAAGTTATGGCATGACAGCAGCAGAACTTATAAATCATATGATACCACCTTTAAAGCTATCAGACACAACTGAAATGGCTTTAAATTGGATGAAAGAATTTCGTCTTGATCAACTTGTAGTGGCGGAAAATGATATTTATAAGGGAATTATTTCAGAAGATATCCTCCTTGAAGATAATGAAAAAGATAAACCCATTTCAGGATATGAGCTGGAGTATCCTGAAATATTTGCTTTACCAAAAAATCATTTTTATGATGTTATCAAACTGGCTAATCTTCATGACCTTCATGTCTTAGCCGTTGTTGATGAAGAACGAAAGCTTTTAGGTATAATTTCAATAAACGATACTGCTACCACCACAGCACAACTATTTGCAAGTCATGATCCCGGAGGGATACTGGTACTTTCTCTACGACATAACGACTACTCTTTATCTACGATCAGCCGACTTATCGAGGAAAACGAAGTCAAAGTACTGAGTTCTTTTGTAGTAACAGACGAACGAGATCCTGCTTTATTAAAACTTACCCTTAAGTTAAACAAAGAAGACCTTTCCAGAGTTATAGCGACACTTGAGAGGCATCAATACACAATAATAGCTCAGTTTCATGAGTCGGAGTTTTTGAATAATGATAAAGACAGACTGGATATGTTATTCCGGTATCTAAATATCTAATATTTTTTTAATGAAATTTGCCATACATGA
>JBKBXU010000276.1:0-6311 GCA_046313675.1 Cytophagaceae bacterium | reverse complement strand
GGATTATGTGAATTTGACTAATATTCATAATAAATTTGGTACTGTTCCTTTAAAACATATGCCAAAATTAAGCATATGGCATTTTACCTATTACTTGACAATAAAGGGTGTAAAACAATATTCTCCGCTACACTATATCGGATACAATAAGGATGAAGCTAAAAATCTTCTTAAAAGAGAATTGGGATGGAAAGATTATGGGGGGAAACATCATGAATCCGTATTTACCAGATTTTATCAGGGTTACATTTTACCTAAGAAGTTTAATATAGATAAAAGAAAGGCTCATTTATCAACTTTAATATGCTCAGGACAAATGACAAGGGATGAGGCTTTGGAAGAACTATCCAAACCTACATATGATCCTAAGTTGCAGGAAGAAGATAAAATTTATATAGCTAAAAAACTGAATTTTACTATGGAAGAGTTTGAAATACTTCTTACTCTGCCTAATGTGGATCATGAAGTTTATGGTACAGATAAATGGCAGCAAGATTTACTTTTTGGAATAAATAAGTTCGTTAAAAAGTTTTATAGATTCAACAGAGTTTGATTGTAATGATAAAAAAAATAATAAAATCATTTTTGGTAAGGATAAAAGTTTATCCGTTTTTAGTTTTTATACAAAAAAAATACTTTCCGAACCAAGGAGATAAAAAGCTGGAAAAGCAAAAGGAACGTTTTTTTGCCTTTTATTCAAAATTTGTAAATGAAGGAGATCTATGTTTTGATGTAGGGGCTCATATGGGGAGCCGTGTCGATGTTTTGTTAAAATGCAAAGCCAGGATAGTCGCCATAGAACCATATAAGCCTTGCTATGATTATTTAAAATTAAAATATAATAACAAAATTTTTCTGATTAATAAAGGTGTGGGGTCAAAAAAAGAAATGCGGAAAATGTATATTTCTGATGATCCTACCACAAATACTTTTTCCTCTGATTGGGTAGGTAAAGTAAGTGAGAATAGGTTTAAGGGCAGGTCATGGAAAAAAGAGACAGAAATGGAGATGGTTTCTTTAGATGATTTAATAGACCAATATGGACAACCATCTTTTTGTAAAATTGATGTTGAAGGATTTGAATATGAAGTTCTAAGTGGTCTTTCTAAGGTAATAAATACTTTGTCCTTTGAATACACAGTGCCAGAAGATATTGCTTCAACAAAAAAATGTTTAGAAAAAATAAATTCTTTGAATTCTGACTATAAATATAATTATTCCATTGGGGAGAGTATGGTGTTGGCTTTACCCGCTTTTCTTTCCTATGAAGATTTTTCTAAAGAATTAGAAAACGCTAACTTTTTGAACTCTGGATGTGGTGATATTTATGTTTCACTTTTGCCATTAAAATTTATTTAGGAAATTGAAAAAAATAATTGCTATAGTTGGAGCCAGACCTCAGTTTATCAAGCATGCACCTATGATTTTGGAATTGAGTAAGTTTTTTGTTGCAAAAACTATTCATACAGGGCAGCATTATGACGAGAATATGAGTAAGATCTTTTTTGATCAGCTGAATATTCCCAGGCCTGAATTTCAATTAAGTACTTCGGGAGTTTTACACGGGGAGCAAACCGGTCATATGCTGGTTGAAATTGAGAAAATTCTGGTTGATGAAAAACCTGATTTTGTTCTGGTATATGGAGACACCAATTCTACTCTTGCGGGTGCTTTGGCTGCCTCTAAATTAAGCATCCCTATTGTCCATGTGGAGGCTGGTTTGAGAAGCTATAATAAATCCATGCCTGAAGAAATCAATAGAATTTTGACCGATCATGTTTCAGAAATTTTATTTTGTCCTTCAAAAGCTGCTGAAGAAAATCTAATAAAAGAAGGTGTTTCCAGAAATGTACATATCTGCGGAGATGTAATGAAAGACATGCTTACTCTGGCTGGTAAATTTTTAAAAGATCCCCAAAAAGGCACTCCATATGTTTTTGTTACTATTCACAGGCCATACAATACAGATGGTAAAGAGAGAATTTTTAAAATTTTAAAAGCCCTTGATTCAATCAATACCAAAATTGTATTCTCCATCCATCCAAGGACTCTGAACAGAATAAAGCAATTTGATATTGATTTAGAAGATACTAAAAACATTGAATTTATTCCTCCTGTAGGATATTTTGAAGCACTTTCTTTTCAAAAGTTTTCAAGTTGCGTGATTACCGATTCCGGTGGTATTCAAAAAGAAGCATATTGGTTGAAAAAGAAGTGCATTACTTTACGTCCGGAAACGGAATGGGTTGAAACTACCTATCAGGGATGGAATCAATTATTATTTAATGACCTGGAACAATTACCTGAGCTCATCGCAAAGCCGGAACCGGTTAATTATGATGCTAACCTATACGGGAATGGACATTCTGCTTCGGGAATGGTGGAGATAATAAAAAAAACATTGATATGAAAAACTTCATTCTTAGGAAATGGGAAATTTTAAAAGAAGAAAGTTCAAGAAATAGTAATTCGGTACTAAAAGTTTTTCTAAATAAACTCTTCAGAAAGGTAGTTTTTGCTCCTTTACATCTACTTGATGTTTTTTTTGCGTATTTAACATTTCCGATCATTGCAATTTATGTTCTTCTTAAAAATAAGGCTACTAAAGAGAAAAAAATTTTTTTTATAGGTTTGGAACACGTAATTAATAAAACCGCTGAAAGAGGAATCGGATATCTTGAAAAAGGATACCAGCCTATAATGTTCTCTTTTGAATGGACTGGAATGAAACATTCTTTGCCATTTAAAACAGAAATATTTAAATATAATTCTTCAATTACTATAGACAATATAAAATTTGCTCAGGCACTTATTAACTTAAAACCTTGCTGCATTGAAGTATATTTTGAAGGAGATGCTTACAGGCAATATTTCGGAGTGAAACTTTCCAAATTATTCCGTACCAAGGTAATTTCTATAGAAAGAGGTGTGTGGCATGGATTTAAAGAACATCGCGTGTCTTATCTGACCGCAAAAAGGTATGTGTCAATTTTAAAATCTTCTGATAAAGTTTTTTATAGAGAATTAGGCCTTTTTGAAATTTATGATAAATATGGTTTGCCGAGATCTAAATTTTATTTTGATTATAACAGAGTGAAAGTTTGGAAAGAGCCTGACTTCTCAAAAAAAAATAGGAATGTCCTGTTTTTAAATGGTTTCAAGAGTTTCAGACGCTTAGACTTGCTTATTAAGGCTATCCCCCTTGTTAAAACAAAATTTCCTGATGTAGAATTTAGTATCATAGGAGCCAGAAGTCCGGAAGATATTGATTATGTTAAAAGGGAGCTTGATGCTTTAAATATTAAGGGGGATGTTGAGATTGGATTTTGGGATCCGGATCCCAGAAGGTTTTATGATAGAGCTTCTGTGTTTGTTTTACCTGCTACCTTGGTTTTTTGCAATTTTAGCCTTATTGAAGCAATGGAACGAGGGATTCATCCTGTAGTTACCAATGTAGAAGATGCAGATAAAATAATAGATCATAATATTGACGGGATTTTATGTGATATGGATGAAAATAGCATTGCTCATTCAATAATAGAAATGCTTAATGATGAAGATAAAAGAGTTGAAATGGGGAGAAATGCCAGGAAAAAAATTATTGAGAAATTCAATAGCGAGAAAAGACTTTCACCTATTATTGATCTTATTGAAGATAGGGATAAAAGATAGAAGGATGACAGTGGAATTAGTTTGTAAATCAAGAAATATATCTAACAAATTGCCTTTAAATTTTAAAGAAGAAGATAGGCCATTTTTTGAAGGACTTGAATATTCAACCCAGGAGGTTTATCGTATCGAACTGGACAATGTGAATGTTTCATATGCAGGAACGATTTTTTCATTTCTGAAAACTTACTTTCATTCAGTTAAACCATATTACAAGTATAAATTGGGATATATATATACCCTTTATAATTTATTTTTCAGGAAGAGAAGTAGGGTCAATGAGGATTTAGGATACCTATTGGTTTTTAATAATTTATGTGATTGTTATTATCATTGGTTAACTGAGGCTATTCCTAAATTATTTTTAGGTAAAAATGATCTTAAGAATGCAAAAATTATTCTTCCTGAAGGTTATAAAGGTTTTCAAATTGCCTCCCTTGAACCTTTTGGAATAAATTCGGAAGATGTTAAATATATCTCTTCAAATACTTATCTGCATGTGCCGCATTTGATTTCATTTTCACCCTTTGGAGCAGAACAACATTATAATCCTAAGCTTTTCGGAGAAGTAAGAGATTTTTACATTAATTTTTATAAATCAAAAGATGATTATAAACCTGTAGGGGACAGATTATATATTAAAAGAAAAAAGACTTCTATACGGCAGATCAAAAACGAACAAGAGGTAATAAGTTTTTTGGCAGAGTATGGTTTTAAAGATGTTTTTTTTGAGGATTTATCTTTTCCGGAACAGGTATTTATATCTTACAATGCTCAATGTTTAGTTTCTATCCATGGAGCTGGTCTGACAAATATAATGTTTATGAAATCGGGTTCAAAAATCTTGGAATTCCGTAAAAAGGGGGAAACAGGATATTTGCATTATTATAACTTGGCTTCTGCATTGGATCTAGATTATTATTATCAATTTGCTGATCCTGTTGATGAAACAAAGTCCTCAAAATATGCCGATCTGAATATCGATATTGAGGAATTAAGGAAAAATGTAATCCAAATGCTTAATTAACTATGAAGTATTTTTTTAAAAATATTATTTTAAATAAAATTTTACGCAGTTCCTCGTTGCAACCTTTATGGGAAAAATTACACAGCTATAGTATTGTAGGAATGAATTTCTGGGGTGGTGCCAGGTTTGAGGAAAGCGGTGAATTATGGATAGTCAAAAATGTTTTGAAGGGTAAAATCAATGGAGTAATATTTGATATCGGTGCAAACGAAGGTCATTATTCTTTGTCTTTATCCAATATTATAGGGGAAAGATCAAAAATATATTGCTTTGAACCTTCAAAAAAAACCTTTGAGAAATTAAAGCGTAATGTTTCCCATATTGATGGAATAATTTTAAATAATTTAGGCTTTGGAGATAAAGAACAAAAGCTGATCCTCTATCATACAAGTGAAAGTACTGGTTTAAGCTCACTTTATGGTAATAATCCGCTTACTGAATTTACAGAAGAAGAAGAAATTAATTTATCTACCATTACCGGTTTCTGTAATTCGAATAGGATTTCTGAAATTGATTTTCTTAAAGTGGACGTCGAAGGACATGAATATAATGTTCTTTTGGGAGCAACAGAAATGATCAGAGAACGTAGAATAAAATTTATTCAATTTGAAATGGGAGAATGCAATATTGTTTCCCGTACTTTTTTTCGGGATTTTTATGAATTACTAAAAGATAATTACATTATTTATAGAGTTTTACCTGATGGGATCAGGGAAATTAAACATTATAAGACAATACATGAAATTTTTGCATGCATTAATTATTTGGCAGTCGCAAGAAAATAGATCACTATTAAACTATTTATAATGAATTTTAGTCGATTAGTAAGCTTGTTTTTTGAAAAGCTTTCCTACAAACATGAAGATCATCAGTATGTTGGATACATTAAGCATGCCAATGCTGGTTTCCTCCACCATGGCAATGTTTATTGTTTTGATTATGCTATAAAAAACTTGCCATCAGATAACCCTATTATTGAAATAGGATCTTTTTGTGGGTTGTCAACAAATATTATGAGCTTTTATCTTAGGCAACACTCTAAAATTAATAGGTTGATTACATCTGATAAATGGATGTTTGAAGGGGTTGGCAATCAGGATGGGTTTTTAGAAACAAGCTCTTTAAAACATTCTGAATATCGACAATATATTAAGGATTCATATATTAGAAATATAAAATTTTTTAGCAGCCAAAATCTTCCTTTTACTATTGAAGAGTTTTCTGATGACTTTTTTAAACTTTGGGAAAGTAATACCCTTTCAAAGGATGTCTTAGGAAGAGAAGTCCAGTTAGGAGGTCCGATAAGCTTTAGCTACATTGATGGTAACCATACTTACCCTTTTGCTAAAAGGGATTTTATCAATACTGATAAATTTCTGGAAAAGGGAGGTTTTGTTCTGTTTGATGATTCTGCAGATAGTTCTGAATGGAATGGTGTGAAAAAACTAATGAAAGAAGTAAAAGCTTCAGGACGATATGAACTAATAATACGCAACCCGAACTATCTGTTCAGAAAAATAAAATAATCTTACTTCTGAAGATCGACGTTTATGGATGTTTCTGTAATTATCACTGTTTATAACCTTGAAAAATATCTTAAAAGAGCAATAGATTC
>JBKBXU010000275.1:0-6348 GCA_046313675.1 Cytophagaceae bacterium | reverse complement strand
ACACCTTGTCTTCGTAGACAACATTATCACACGAGGTTGCTGAATAATCAAGAATTGTGCTATGATATTTTTCTTTGATTCTGAGGGCACCATTTCTGTTGAAAACAAGGTCTATGTATTCGCTTCTGAACGATTCAGTGATTTCAACATTTTCATAGCCGTCCTCGCTTTCCGGGCATGCAACATAGGCTTCGTGTGTATAGGTAGAAGTTGTGTTTATAGTGTCTACTTCAGTTACGCCATCTTCATCCGTATAAGCTATTTTAGTCATAGTCCAGGTTTTTGAACCTGATCCTGTTAACCATTCTGTTCCTGCTCCACCCATTTGAACAACTTCAATACATCTTTCAATAATATTACTTACCCGGTTTTGTGCATCGTATACACAGTAGCTTACACAAAATGTACCAGGTCTAATGTTTTCTGGCAGCTCAATAGCGATGTAAAGTTCATCATCGGCCGTTCTTTTTAGCTGATGGATTTTGCTTTTCTTAGCTCCGATTCTTGCGGTTTGTCTTGAAATATCAAAATAAGTGTTGGCGCCATTTACCTGAAGGTAATATCCGGCTACATCTCCCTGATCAAGATCGATCATCAATACAGCATTCTTGCCGCCAAAAGATTTTAGAGGCGGAGAAGGCTCATTTGGGTTTGGGTTGGATGGATCACTGATTATAGGGGCAGCAGGGTCAGTAGAAGGGGCCGGAGGGGTTCCGTCTTTTACGGTTGCATTTCTGATTTTAATAGCTGAAGCGACTTGGTTTGGATCTTCAATGTTTACTGAACCTCCGTTGTTGTTGTTGGTATTGGTCGGTTCCGGCTCTTTCTTTTTGCAGGAAAAAATAATCGCTCCTATTAGGAGGATACAATAAAGTTTTTTCATTTGCTTTCTGGTTTAGATTATCGTCAAAAATAGGAATTAAATAAGAACAAAGCAAGCAGGTAGTGCCATAAGTCTCTGGTTTTGTTCGTTCGGAGAGAATAGGCCTTGTTAGCAAATTGTACATATTTAAGTGTTGGGTGGATAATTTCTGGATTGATTGGTGCGTCTGCCTTTCTTAAATTAATCAAACCGCCTGTTTACCTTATTTTGATTTAAGGTATACAATGAAGTAATCTTAGAAGAAGTACACCCATTAATTTTTTTAGCTATGAAAAAACTTTTACAACTCATATTATTCTTATTTTTTATTCAGAACACATATGCCCAATCGGATTGCAGCGATCCTCGCATGGTTACTTTGTGCCCCACTGATTTTTTTCAGGAGAGTACTGCTGGTATGGGAAACAATAAAACCTCCTGGGGTTGCATCGGACCTGCAGCCGGCAACGACATTTTATACCAGATAAATGCGTCTTCTGGTGTGGAATCTTTGTTAGTGTCTTTCGAAAATGTGAGTGATCCTTTTTACCTGATATGGCTGGGTACAGATTGTGAAGGTTCTTGTATCACTTCCAGGTATATCAGTCAGACGGAGCATAACATTAGCTACAACGTTAGTGGCATGAGCGGGCCTTTTTATTTCTGGGTAGACCATACCAATCCGTCGGATGTTTCTTTTGATGTGCGCTTTGGAAGTGTCATGGAAAGTGTCCCGCTTTCCAAGCCGGATACGCGAGGAGCCTGGGAGCCATCCTATTCATGTACTTCGGAACCGTTTAAAGATTATGATCCCATGTATGATATTACATGGAACGGAGCGTACCAGTACGATCCGATGACTTTGAGCCCTTTGTTTACACCCGGGGAAATGTGTGTTACTACTTACCTGGAGAACCGAACCGGTGAAATGGGTCTGAAAAGGGTTACGTTTGACTTTGGTCCAGACCTTGTTGTTTCTTCGGTAAATGTTCCTGATGCATTTTATAACTCAGGAAGGTGGGTAGTAAATGAGTTAAACAGTTCGTTTGCTGAGCTGGAATTTCTGGCCTCAGACGGATCTATAAGGGGTGATTTTACAGGCAGCCCCAATGAATGTCTGGCTTACGAGTTCTGTTTTACTATGGAAGTGTTGAGCAATGAGCCCAGTACGACTACGGTTGATGGGGTATTTTATCCCGACAATTACGGAGCACCCCGCTCCGGAAGTAGTAAGCCTTTTTGCTGTCCAACACCTTCCCTGGCAAAATGTAGTTTTTCTGGCACCGGATCCTCGGGGTCTCCGGCAGGGCCTATTGCCATAGCTTTTGCAGATCCTCCGGTATTGCCGCTTTCGCTGCTTTCTTTTATAGCCGGGCATTCTTCTGGCAAAACCCTGATTAGGTGGAAATCAACTGCTGAGAGTTCAATTGACCGGTATGAAATAGAGAAATCCTTTGATGGATTGAATTTTAAGAAAGCGGGATCGGTGTCCGGAAGAAACAGCGACGAAATTAATCACTACGAATACTATGATGATGTGTTTTCTGAAAGTCGCGCTTATTACAGGTTAAGGATTGTAGATAAAGATGGGAGGTATCAGTATTCGAAAGTTATTTCGGTACAAGATTACTTAAACGATTACAACCTTCATGTTTATCCTAATCCTGCAGAAGGGGAGGTTTATATAAGGTCCATAGCGGGGGAAAAGGAAATACTATTAACGGATCAATTGGGTAAGATTGTGGTTCATATGCTGTCCGAGAAACAGGAGGAGGCCATGAGTCTGGAAGATCTTGTTCCCGGAATTTATTATTTGTGCATTATACATAAGGGTGTCCCCAGGTATAGCAAAATCATTAAAAAGTAAAAAGGGGCCTAAGCCCCTTTTTTTATACTGCAGCGTAAAGTTCTTCACGTTGTTTTTTAATGTATTCGTCGTGGACAAACTCTTCATAAGTCATTAGCTTGTCAAGAACTCCATTAGGAGTTATCTCGATCACTCTGTTGGCAATGGAGTTTACGAATTCATAATCATGGGATGTAAACAGAACATTTCCTTCAAAATCTTTCAATCCGTTATTCAAAGAAATAATGGATTCCAGGTCCAGGTGATTGGTCGGTTCGTCAAGTATTAAAACGTTGGCACTTGAAAGCATCATTTTAGACAGCATGCAACGCACTTTTTCACCTCCGGAAAGGACCTTTGCTTTCTTCAAAGATTCTTCCCCTGAGAATAACATTTTTCCCAGGAAGCCCCTGATGTAACTTTCATCCTTTTCTTCTGAATACTGTCTTAACCAATCTACCAGGTTTAAATCTGTGTTAAAAAATTCGGTATTGTCTGCCGGAAAATACGATTTGCTGATGGTTACTCCCCATTTATAGCTTCCCGAATCTGCTTTTTGCTTCTCATTCAAGACATCAAAAAAGGCAGAAATGGCCAGGGAGTCTTTGCTTACAAATACAACTTTCTCATTTTTATTAATGGTAAAGCTTATATCCTGAAACAAGGGTATTCCGTCATGGGATTTAGACAAATTCTCAACCGTCAATATCTGATCACCAACTTCTCTTTCCGGTTTAAATATAACCGCAGGGTATTTTCTTGATGAAGGTTTTATGTCCTCGACGGTAATTTTTTCTAAGAGCTTCTGTCTGGATGTGGCTTGTTTTGATTTAGAAGCGTTGGCGCTGAATCGGGCAATAAATTCCTGTAATTCCGCACGTTTTTCCTCTGCTTTTTTATTTGAATCCTGTCGCTGCTTTAATGCTAATTGACTGGAATGGTACCAGAAAGAGTAGTTTCCGGTAAACAACTGCATTTTTCCAAAATCTATGTCGGCTACGTGTGTGCAAACCTGATCAAGAAAATGCCTGTCGTGGGAAACAACTATAACCGTATTCTTAAAATCATAAAGGAAATTTTGTAACCAGATAATGGATTCTATGTCCAGGTGGTTGGTAGGCTCATCGAGTAAGAGGATGTCGGGGTTTCCGAATAATGCCTGAGCCAATAATACCCTTACCTTTTCATTTGGATCAATATCCTTCATCAGAGAATGGTGGATGTTTTCCTTAATTCCAAGGCCACTTAATAATTCTGCCGCTTCAGCTTCTGCATTCCAACCATTCAGATCGGCAAACTCTCCTTCAAGCTCGGAGGCTCTTACTCCGTCTGCTTCCGAGAAATCGGCCTTGGCATATATGGCATCTTTTTCCTGCATGATGTCAAACAGACGCTTATGGCCCATAATGACGGTTTGTATAACAGGAGATTCATCAAATTCATTGTGGTTCTGCTTTAATACAGCCAATCGCTCACCCGGAGTGATTTCTACTCTGCCGGACTGCGCGTCAATGTCGCCTGACAGAACTTTCAGAAAAGTAGACTTCCCTGTACCATTGGCTCCTATAAGTCCATAGCAGTTTCCGGGGGTAAACTTTATGCTAACATCTTCAAACAATACCCTCTTCCCAAAGCGTACAGTGATATTACTTGTACTTATCATTTTTGTGTTTTTTATTGAAGTACAAAATTAGAATGAATTAAGGGAAATCTAAAGCCTTGAGGTCTTTAAATTTCCCTTACATGATAAAAAGTATTTATTACAGTGCGTTCCCTTAGGTTTCTGTGTTTATATTGACACTTCCGGTTCTCTTAAGTACACCCCAGCTCATCAGCTCTCCTTTTAATGCTCTGATCAGGGATTTGAACAAGGCATACCACATTAAGTGTCTGTAAATAAGCCTTTGTGGTAGCAGCAGCAGTAGTCGTCCGAGCTTTTCTTTTTCAAACGAGAAAGCAAGTATAGCCCCTCCCGCTTCGATAAATAGGAAGGCGAGGTAATACGCAAGAACGTTTGATGCATTTCCTGTAAGAAGCGCCATCATCATGATAATGTCAGCCAGTGGAGCAAACAGCGGAATCAATACCTGGAAGATGAATATGTTTGGCATAGCCACCATTCCAAGGTATTTGTACTTTGGCTCCAGCATGGTATCCCGGTGTTTCCAGAAACTTTGAAGAACTCCAAAGGTCCATCTGAAGCGCTGCTTAAGAAACATGCCTGTTGTTTCAGGAACTTCTGTATATGCTATGGCATCATTGTTATAGCATATTTTGTATCCTTTTCTCAATATCCTCATTGATAAGTCGCAGTCTTCCGCCAGTGTATCGGTAGTAAACATGCCTGCGTTCAGCATAGCTGCTTTTCTGAAGGCACCTATAGCTCCCGGTACAATGGTGATGCAATTGAGCAGATCAAAGGCTCGACGGTCGAAATTCTGTCCTGTTATGTATTCGATCGATTGCCATATGGTAATCAAAGATTTTTCATTTCCTACTTTTACATTACCGGCTACGGCTCCTACATTTTCGTTGTAAAACGACTCCATGAGCCGGCGAACGGCATCCGGTTTTAACTGCGTATCCGCATCAATACACACCAGGTATTCTGCATCTGACATGGCAATTCCATAGTTAAGTGCGGTAGCTTTGCCGCCGTTAGGCTTGGTGACTATTCGGCATTTTGGATGTTCTCCATATGCATCCATGGCTTTCTGATAGGTCTGGTCTGTAGATCCATCATCTACAAAGATGATGTCAAAGTCCGGATAATCTGATTTCAATAGGGTTTCTATGGTTTTTATAGCAGTTACCTCTTCATTGTAAGCCGGCACTATGATGCTTACCTTAGGTGTGCCCTCAAATATTGGCCGTTTTGTTCTTTTCTCTCTTCTTTTTTGTTTAACCGCAAGGGTAAGCATTAATAAAAAGCGTGCTATTCCAAGCAGTAATCCGGTAAAGAATATCGCAACAAGTACCCGTTGGCCGTAAAAGACTGTATGAGCCAGAAAGAGGTTTCCATAGGATAGGTAGAGATCCGTATCCTTGTTTAACGGAGGCATTAATTCGTCCTTAGGCTTGTCAAGCAGTTCTGAAATCGTTGCAAAGCGGTATCCGTTTTTCCTGTAGAACCGGATGATTTCGGGTAGGGCTTCAATGGTTGCCTGGCGATTGCCTCCCCCGTCATGGAGAAGCACAATCCTTCCAAGATGATGTTCTCTTTTGACGCGTTCAATAATGCTGTCGGAAGGAAGCTTATCCTGCCAGTCTTTTGGGTTAACCGGGTCTCCGATTCTGTAATAATGTTGATCTTTGCCAAAACTTACAGGAATGACTTCCTCCGGACTTTCCATGTACTTGTCCGCACTATAGGGTGGCCGGTATAAACGTGTGGAATGTCCGGTTATGCATTCAATGAGCCGCTTTGTAACCCGAAGTTCTATTTCAGCCCTCTTGCGGCTGACTTCCATGAAATTTGGGTGAGTAAATGAGTGGTTCCCGATTTCATGCCCCTCCTTATGTATTCTGTTCAGTAAGGGGATGTTATTTTCTGCCTTGATACCGGTTATGAAAAATGCTGCCTTGATGTTTTCCCGCTTAAGTATGTCAAGCACCTGAGGTGTGTATTTTTCATCCGGCC
>JBKBXU010000274.1:0-6458 GCA_046313675.1 Cytophagaceae bacterium | reverse complement strand
AATCGGTTTTTTTCGGGGAGTGTGCTTTTAACACTCCTCTCACTATCGGACCTCCGTAGGTCGAAACAACTCCTGAGTCCCTCCCTATACACATCAAATATTTGGTTTAACCAGGATTATGCGATAGATTTCGTTATGAGTAGTAAAAGAGCGTATTTGTGTAGCAAAGCATAGCAGCCTATGGTTAAGACACAAATACGAGCAAAGCGAATGATTTGATTTATTCCGCAGGCAGTATCGCCAAAACTTTAAATAAAATTATTAATTTTAAGCTTTAACTAAGTCAGGCTATTTAAGAGGCTAAAAACACCCTGCTTATCCCCCCCCCTGACACAGGCAATAAAAAATCAAAATGACACAGAGATTTGTAAGGATTTCAAGCTTTCTTTTTTTTACTTTTATTCTTTTCCATAACACACACGCTCAAAAGAGCAGTTTGGACTCTTTAGTAAAAAATCCACCGAGGGTCGGGGCATATTTTGGCGTGGTTACCAGTTTGTATGAACATTCTTTTGATGAGAACAGAGGAAGTTTACTGCCGTTAAACTCAGCAGGCTTTCCTGTCGGTGTTAACTTTTGGCTGAATAAAAAAATTGCTTTTTCTATAGAAGTAGTCCCCTTTCTTCAAATAAATGACCCAATCAGAGCTGAAGGTTTGCTTATCCATCCAGGTTTTATTTACAATATATCATCTAAAAGCAGTCTGTCAGGAAGATTGGCCTTCGAAAGCAACGGGCAAATTGGAATAACCCCTATTTTTGCCCATAACATATATCAGCTTGAACAATCCGCTTTATTTCTCGCAATTCCTTTTCCCATAAGATTTGGGAATAACATGCCCCCAAACTTCGCAGCAGGACTAGTGATCGGCTGGGGTTTTTAAGATTCAGGCCAATAAGTGCTGCCTTCGCTTTATTACCTGTAAGCTAAATGGACAAAGCAAGAGCGAAGATATAACCGGGTTAAAAATCAAAACCTGTGGGGACAAAAGTGTAACCTTTTAAACGGGGCAATTGTACTTTCAGTTGAATCAAAAAATCCCAACCAAGGAATTAAAAGAATGCATCAAAGCGTCACTGATGTATCACAATGTAAAACACCTGATTGCTTTGGGAATGTAATAAAGTCCAATGATTGAAAGTTCTATTGCATCTTTCAGGCTTAAGAGCAAGCTACCTGTTAGGTTCATTTTTTCTTGAATATTACGTATATTACAAGCCCATTAATGGCTGTTTTTTCCGTAAAAAATATTGCCAATTACAAGCATTCCGTTATTTTTATAGAACGAGATAACCTACATGAATATGAGCGAGGAAAATAATGAAAAAGAATACCTGTCAAAACTTCTCAAAAAAATTGATGCAAAACTATTCGAAATTGACGAAGCGATACAGTTAAAAAGCGATGAAATTGCTTACATGAATAAGCATATGGAGGATCATAAACGAGATATGGATCATCTTGAAAAAAATGCAATGCGAGAAACCATTTTCAACTACACCTTGCAAGGCGAACATACCGTAGAAAACAAAAAACGGCTTCTTAGATTAAAAGATACCGCATACTTTGGAAGGATAGATTTTAACGTGAAAGAGGCCAAAGAGGCTAAAAATATTTATGTCGGTGTTCACAACTTCCAGGACACCGAATCGAATAAAAATTTAGTATTCGATTGGCGTGCACCCATTTCAAGCCTTTTTTACGATTTTGAACTTGGTGAAGCCCATTATAAAACTCAATCAGAAGTTATCTCGGGAGAAATTTCACTGAAAAGGCAATTTCGGATCAGGAAAGGCAAAATGGAATACATGCTCGATACCGACATAACCATTCACGATGAAGTCCTTCAGAAGGAACTCAATCAGGCATCGACTGCTAAAATGAAAAACATTGTAGCAACTATCCAAAAAGAACAAAATGCCATTATAAGAAACGAAGAAGCACGACATTTAATCATTCAAGGGGTGGCCGGATCAGGTAAAACATCCATCGCCTTGCACCGGATCGCATTTTTGCTTTACCGCTTCAAAGACACCGTTTCTTCGGAAGACATCTTAATTATTTCACCAAACAAAGTTTTTGCCAGCTACATTTCAAACGTATTGCCTGAACTGGGAGAAGAAACTGTGGCAGAAACCAGTATGGAAGAAATAGCCAATGAAATTCTGGAATATCAGGTAAGCTTTCAATCGTTTTTCGAGCAGGTGACAGAATTATTAGAAAAAAATGACAGTAAATTAATAGAAAGAATCAAGTATAAATCATCTGATGAAATTTTGAAAAAATTAGATGAATATGTCAACTATCTTGAAAATGAAGGATTCAATGTAACAGACATTATGGTAAAAGGGAAGCCTGTGCCCGCCTGGTTCATTAGAGAAACCTTTGAGAGGTATAGACGAATGCCCTTACTCAAAAGGTTTAATGAAGTAGTAAGGGAGATTGTTGATAATATTTATAAATTCTATCAAGTAGAGATTCAATATAAAGACCGAACCAACTTGCATACAGCCATCCGTAAAATGTTCCCTTCATACAACCCAAGGATGCTGTATAAAGGTTTTTATGAATGGCTTGGAAAGCCTGAATTATTAAAGACAAAAGCCGGGAATACCTATGAATGGAGCGATGTGTATGCTTTTATTTATCTTAAATACCGGCTGGAAGGATTAAAGTCCAACAACAAAATAAAGCATTTGGTCATTGACGAAATGCAAGATTATTCTTTGGTACAGTATAGGGTATTGAGCCTGCTTTACCCTTGTAAAAAAACCATTTTAGGGGACATTAACCAATCGGTTAATCCATTTAGCTCTTCTAATTTGCCAGTTATAGAAAAAGTGTTTAGCGGAGCAACGACTATGACAATGCTCAAAAGCTATCGTTCTACCTACGAGATTACCGAATTCACTAAGCGTATCAGTCAAAAAGTTGAAGTAGAAGCTATCGAAAGACACGGGGAAGCCCCTAAAATTATAATGTGTAAAAATGCAGCAGATGAAATAAAACAATTAAGATCGCTTATTGCATATTTCGAAAAAAGCGAACACAACTCACTGGGCATCATCTGCAAAACTCAAAAACAAGCAGACACTTTATATGAAACGCTAAAAGAAGATTTTAAATTAAAACTTTTAAATGCCATTAGTGTAGCATTTGGCAATGGCATTGTAATCACCACAGCCCATTTAGCCAAAGGTTTGGAATTTGACCAGGTGATAGTGCCGTTCTGTACCGAAAAAAACTACCAAACTGAACCTGACAGACAAATGCTCTATGTTGCCTGTACCAGAGCCATGCACAAATTATTTTTAACATACACAGAAAAACCTAGTCAATTAATCGCTAATTAAGATGAACTGTACATTATGTGAAACACCTTTAGTTAACCCTGCAGATGAATTTTATTTTATATGCGATACTTGTGGAGCATTCGTAAAAGACCAGAACCATTATGTTACAAAGCACCAGGAAAAAAGCAGGTATGAAGAACATAACAATGATGTAAATGATGAACGCTACCAAAACTTTACGTCACCCATCACCAAAGCTGTTTTAGAAAAATTCACCTCAAAACATTTAGGCTTGGACTACGGCTGTGGCACAGGGCCGGTAATCTCTAAGATGCTAAAAGACAATGGATATCAAGTAAATTTATACGACCCATACTTTTATCCGGATAAAAATTACCTCAACCATCAATACGATTATATTTTTAGCTGCGAAGTGTTCGAACATTTCTATCATCCCAAAGAAGAAATACAAAAACTTCTAAATATACTAAAGCCAAACGGCTCACTAATGATAATGACACACATTTACGATTATATTATAGACTTTAAAAAATGGTACTATAGAAAAGATCCGACACATGTATTCATTTATACTGATAAAACAGTCCAATTTATTGCTAAAAAATTTAAGCTGACCATTGAAAGTCAAAACGATAGAATGGTAGTTTTTAAAAAAGACCTATAGGATCAGGGAATAAAACCATTCACTTTGCCGGCAAAGAGAAGATTGACATAGAAAAATACATTTCGACTCCGGGAACATTATGTTTACTTTTTTTAATAACAAAGATTGAAAATGGATATTATACGGAAGGGTATCTATCAGAAAAAAGAACTTTTGAAAATGGAGAACTAATTTCTCAAAAGATGGTGCGAGCTTGTAGCTCGTACCCTTGTGATACTGGATATTCCGGTTCATGCTGACCCCGCTGGTGCGAGCTTGCAGCTCGTACCCTTGTGATACCTAATAGGATGCTAAACAAAGTCTATTTCTATTAAACCCTTACCACCTGAATAATCAATGGCGCTACTGTATCTCCAATGTTCAGGTTCGTTTACAAAACCAGCTTCTAAAGGGTTGTTGTGAATGTAGTCTATTGTAACTTTTGATGCTGATTTTTTGATATAAGTGTGTAAAAGGACATCCTTCCAAAATTGTTTGGGTCAGATCGGGGAATACATCCCAAAAATTAGGACAATAAATAAGACGACAAAATCAATTTGTATTTTGTTCAGTTTTTTTTACCTTCGACTATTATGAGTCCAAAAATTACTTCTAATTCAAAAAGATTAAAGCCTTTACTTCCGGTTATATTTAGTCTTATATTACTGATCTCTTCCATATCAAATGCTCAGGTAACTAAAATAGGAGAAGAATTTACCGCCAGCACTTCCATGACCTGGTTTAGGTCTAAGGTCGCCATGAATGAAGACGGAGATTTTGTTGTAGTGTATAGCGGTCACAGGTCAGGTGGGTATGCGATTTATGCTCAAAGGTATTCTGCTTCAGGGGAGAAGGTGGGAGAGGAAATAGAGATAAGTTATGTCCTGTATAAAACACAGGAAAATCCAAATGTTGCCATTCATTCTGATGGAAGCTTTGTGGTGGTTTGGGAATGCGAAAACGATGGTCTGGACAACCGTGACATTTATTGCCGCCTGTATCAAAGTTCAGGAACCCCTGCCGGGGAAGAATTTCTGGTAAATGAAATTACCAGATACCCACAAACTAACCCTTCTGTTGATATGGATGGAGAAGGCATTTTTTTTATATGTTATAAATCGCTGGATCAGGTAGAAGGAGGTGGCATGAGCAAAATGATTCTTTGCCAGAAGTTCAGTTCAACAGGCGAAAGGTTGATAGGAGAGAAAACGATAAATACTGATTTAAGCAACAGCGTATCACTACCTAGAATGAAATATAGTGAACAGGGCAATGGAGTAGTCGTATGGGAAAGTTGGTATACGGATGATGATAATGTTTCATGGACAAATATCCATGCACGGCAGTTTGATTCATCCCTTGACCCTGTGGATGATGAATTTTTAGTAAATACAAATACAGAGGATGGTCAGTCAGTTCCTTCCGTGGGTATAAATAATTCCGGAGCGTTTGTTATATCCTGGAATTCTTCTGATGAATCCGGGTCAGGGGTTTTTGCTCAAAGATACAATTCTTCAGGCGAGCCTCAGGGTGGCGAGTTTAAAGTAAATACTAATACGGAAAATTCCTCCTATTCGGATATTTTTGTTAATAATGACGGAAGTATTTTCATAACCTGGCATTCTCATACAACCGGAGAGGGCATTTCAAATGTTTTCGCAAAGTTATATAATCACGATGGAGCGGTTCTTCAAAACGATTTTATGGTTAATTCTGATTCAGGTGCTAGCGAATTTCTCCCTTCTGTATCAGGAAATGGAGGCAATTCTTTTATTGTAGTTTTTCAATCCGATGTTTATGGCAATCCTAGAGTAAAAGGTCAGATGATTGGCTCTGTGGCTGTTTCTAATGCTATTGCCTCTCAAGATAAAATATTTGTTTATCCTAATCCATGCAGCGGTATTTTGAATATTTCAGACAGCAATGGAGGTGGACAAGCCTTTAAAGCAGAATTGATATCAGCAACAGGTGAAGTTGCATACAGAGGAATTGCAGGGGAAGAACTTGATTTCTCTGCATACCGGGAAGGAATTTATTTTCTAAAACTGGAGAAGGAGAACAGGGTAGAAACTTTTAAAATAATTCTTCAAAAGTAGATTGGGGCTATACACGAATTGATAATCATTACATTCTTATTATTGTCTTTCTTTATGCATTTGACAAGCTAAAAATCCTCAAGGCATTATCCTATTCCATTTTATATGCAAAAACATACAGAATATATTTCATAAGCTGAATTATACTTAATTACATATAATTTAGTATATTTGCATGATTTTATATTTAAAAGCATATAATGAAAACCTTACAAGAGTTTGTCAAAGATCGGAGAAAGGAAGTTAATCTGACCCAGGAAGAGTTTGCGGAACGAGCAGGGGTTGCGCTAACTGTAGTACGTAAAATAGAACAAGGTAAAACGAATCTGAATATGGACAAGGTAAACCTGGTTCTTTACATGTTTGGACATGAACTAGCTCCTGTTAAACGTAAAGAACTGAATG
>JBKBXU010000273.1:0-6547 GCA_046313675.1 Cytophagaceae bacterium | reverse complement strand
AGCCTGATCCGGTTAAGGGTATGACTGACGACTCTTTTCGATTTAGTGCCAAATCCCGTCCGTACGACCTTGCCGGACTTGCGAGGGGCTTAGCGTGGCCACCAGTTCCGGCATCTGTTGGAGATGTCGTGAAGTCATTCCGTGGTGAGGTCGTCATAGAAGGATATTCGATCGGGCATTTTTATCACTGCCAACGGCAACGGATCCCGGAACAGGTCCGGGAAGGAGGTTAATTGGAGGCTTGTGCTATTGGCTGACATTCCACTTGCTGGCGACTTTTTTCCGATTTACTTTCAAAACAATGAACGAAGCTATTTTTAACCACGGAGGAACACGGAGTTTGACACAGAGTTGGGCATTAAAAACGTTTTTTTGGTGGCACAATGGGCACGAAGAAAAACACAATGATCCGCTGGAGCGGATTCACAATGTCAGAATAAATAGCCTACAGCAACCAGTATTCTGGGCTTTACCCCTGTACTAAACAAATTCACAAAATTCGGATAGTCTGATATAAAATCACCATCGGAAAAAGTAATTCCACCCCCCACAGCCAGATCCATCACTAAGCGTTTGGTGGACATTAGCTGATAACCAAACAATACACCTCCTGAAAAAGCATTACTACTAACCGTGACTGCTTCGCCCCTTTGGCTAAACATAAATTCAGGGTCATAGGCTATCTTATTATAATCAACAGAAATAAATCGGTAATGAGCATATGGGGCAAAATAAAAGCCTTTTAAAGCAAAATCATGTTCTCCCATATAAAACCGAGGCTGCAATTCGAATTGATAACCATAAACAAAATTTAAATCATAGGCATAAGAGGGGAAAAACCTGGAATCAGGATAATCTGAAAGAGTGAAACCTGCACCTATTTTAATAGAAAAATTCTTAGCTCTCTTAATATTATGCTCCCAGCCTATTAAAAAAGTTGTTTCCGTAAACGCCAAAGGATGAAGGGTCAGCACATTTCCCCGTTCATAAGTTTTCTTTTCATATAATTTCTTTGAATCTGATGAGTTAGCTTCATTTTGTGAGAAACTAAAGGAAAACTGATGAAGAAAAAGTGCAATCAATAGTATTTTTGAAAGAAATGTCATTCTCATAAGTTGAATTTAGAAAATTGAATTTTTCGGAAATCCCAAGCTCAACATAGCAAAAAGAGTTTGGTCAGAGGAGGCTCGATTCAACTAAGTCAAACCAATTGAATCGAGCCTTTAAAACCTGTTAAAATAAATAACCAATATTTAATAAAGCTCTTGGCCTTACCCCAGTACCTATTGGGCTTAATATATTGAAATGGCCGTGACCGTCGGCACCTTCCGTATAAGCTATACCTCCTCCAAAAGCAAGGTCAAAAGTAAGTCTGGCACTTGTAATTAATTGATAGCCAAACAAGACACCTCCTGAATAAATACTATAGGATGACTGGTGTTCAATGGTAGAATAGGAGTAGTATGGGTCGGCATAATCATAAAAATATTGGTTATAAGAGACAGAAATGGATCTGTAACCTGCATAAGGGGCAAAATAAAATCCATTGAGTGCATATTCAGGTTCACCGATGTAAAAACGAGGTTGCAATTCAGCCTGATAACCAAATAGGCCTGTCCCATCATACGCATTGGCAGGCAAATACCTATACCCGGGACTATCAGAAAGCGTAACCCCTCCACTTAGGCGAAGAGAGAAATTGCTAATTCCCTTAAATTTGTGCTCAAAGCTCATTACAAAGCTATTCCCAAAGAAGGCAAAAGGGTGAAGGGAAATGATGTTTCTTCTATCCAGCTTCTTTAAAGAGAAGAAGCCTGGTTGGTCATCCGGTACCGATCCCTCACTTTGCTGCGCATGTGAATTTATGGAGCCTGACAGCAAAAATATGCAAGTCAATAAAGAAATTGCTGGTTTTAAAAAGTTTCTCATAGTAGTTAAAAATATTAAGTAGCAAAATTAAAAAAGAAAGCTTAAGCTGTTTCCCTACATACGATATTTATGAAATATTATTTTGTGGGTCGGCTTTTTTTTGTGAACATATTATTCCAATGACGCCACCAGTTGGTCTGTGTGCCAAGGACCAGGGAATCTGTAGAGGTGAAATTTAACTTTTTTTTTAAACTGCTGCTGAAAAGCATACGAACATATAACTTGCGCAATAGCAGCCCATACCCGTGGTTGGTGGCACACCAACCACCTGCAATGATCTTTTAAAAAGCTATGTTAGAACAAAAAAACAAATAACTCGCACTTTAAAAATACCCTTGCCGTATGCCCTTCTCACCAGCTAGTCTGTGTGCCACAGACCAGGGAATCTGTAGAGGTTAATTTATTTTTTTAAACTGCCCTGCAGAAAATAAAACGATCTTTTTACCGATATAGCAACCCGTATCCATGGTTGGTGGCGCACCACCACCTGCAAGCAAATTGTTATTTCGTGGTGAAGTCGTCATAGAAGGTTTGGGTCAGGAGACTTTTTAATTGCATAATTAAAAACAATTTCCTTGAGTTTTTCTTATTTCCTGATTACATTTACCTAAAGACTTTAGGGGTGTCCCGGTATTTGCCCGGACTGAGATTATACCCTTTGAACCTGATGCAGTTGATACTGCCGAAGGAAAAAGTTAGCGCAAACTCTCTCATTTTGCCCTCCCTTCTGTCTTTTTATTAATTTTTCTTTGCTATGATGATATTCATAAATAATGAAAAGAAAGAAGTTGAAACCGGAAACAAGCTATCCAAACTTCTGGAACAACTAAACCTTCTTCAAAAAAGAGGAATTGCCATTGCCATAAACAATGAGGTTATTCCCAAAGTTGAATGGGACTCTCAGCCTTTGCAGGATGGCGATAAAATCACCATTATAACGGCAACACAGGGAGGATAAGTCCTCACACATAAGATCTTAATATTTTTAATTGAACTAAAATATTTCAGTATGAAAAACGAAAAAACCCCGAATCAGGAAACCATTACCAGAACTCCTTTTCCGGCATCCAATAAAGTTTACATTCCCGGCAAAATTCATGACATTAAAGTGGCAATGCGTGAAATAAGCCTTGAAGACACGATATATAAATTTTCAGGAAAACCTGCAGAGAAAAACCCTCCCGTTACCGTTTATGATACCAGTGGCCCCTATACCGACCCTTCTGCAGAAATTGATGTCAAAAAAGGCCTGCCAAGGCTCAGGGAAGAGTGGATACTCAAAAGAGGCGATGTAGAGCAATTGGCGGATATCACTTCCAAATATGGAAAAGAGCGTGCAGAAAATGAGGAATTAAAACCCCTGAAATTTGAGCATATCCAAAAACCTTACCGGGCCAAAGCCGGGCAAAATGTTTCCCAGCTTCACTATGCACGTAAGGGAATCATTACCCCGGAAATGGAATACATTGCCATCAGGGAAAATCAAAAAATAGAAGAACAAAATGTGGGACACCAGCACCCGGGACAAAGTTTCGGAGCAAGAACGCCCAAAGGATTAATAACCGCGGAATTTGTAAGGGAAGAAATTGCTGCAGGAAGGGCCATCATCCCTGCCAACATCAACCACCCGGAAAGCGAACCTATGATTATAGGAAGAAATTTCCTGGTAAAGATCAATGCCAACATAGGCAACTCTGCCGTAAGTTCAAGCATTGAAGAAGAAGTTGAGAAAGCGGTATGGGCATGCCGCTGGGGTGCCGACACCATTATGGACCTTTCCACAGGAAAGAACATCCACGAAACCAGGGAATGGATCATTCGTAACTCCCCTGTCCCGATTGGAACGGTACCTATTTACCAGGCGCGTGAAAAAGTAAACGGCAAAGCCGAAGACCTGACATGGGAAATTTTTAAAGATACCCTGATCGAACAGGCAGAACAAGGGGTAGACTATTTTACCATCCACGCCGGAGTATTGTTGAGATATGTTCCACTAACCGCCAAAAGAGTTACCGGCATTGTTTCAAGAGGTGGCTCCATCATGGCCAAATGGTGTCTGGCACATCATAAGGAGAACTTCCTTTATACCCATTTTGAAGAAATTTGTGAAATCATGAAAGCCTACGATGTTTCCTTCTCTTTAGGAGACGGCCTGCGCCCCGGCTCGATTGCGGATGCCAATGACGCTGCCCAATTTGCCGAACTGGAAACACTCGGTGAGCTTACAAAAATTGCCTGGAAGCACGATATCCAAACCATGATCGAAGGTCCCGGACACGTGCCTATGCATATGATCAAGGAAAATATGGATAAGCAGTTGGCAGAATGTGACGAAGCTCCATTCTATACCTTAGGGCCATTGACAACAGACATTGCTCCGGGTTATGACCACATCACTTCCGGTATAGGTGCCGCCATGATCGGTTGGTTTGGATGCGCTATGCTTTGCTATGTAACTCCAAAAGAACACCTTGGGCTTCCAAATAAAAAGGACGTAAAAGACGGTGTAATCACCTATAAAATCGCCGCTCATGCCGCCGACCTGGCCAAAGGCCATCCGGGAGCACAGCACAGGGACAATGCCTTGAGCAAGGCTCGTTTCGAATTCCGTTGGGCAGACCAATTTAATCTTTCCCTTGATCCCGATACGGCAAGGGAATTCCATGACGAGACTCTTCCTGCCGAGGGCGCAAAAGTTGCTCACTTCTGCTCCATGTGCGGGCCAAACTTCTGTTCTATGAAAATCACGCAGGATGTACGTGACTTTGCCGAAAAACAAGGACTGGAAGAAGACGAAGCCTTGGCAAAAGGAATGGAAGAAAAAGCAAAAGAATTTGCCAATACGGGCGGACAGCTTTATCTGTAAAAGAAAAGAGCGAAGTAAAGAGCGAGAGCGGGGAGCGAGAGTGGGGAGCGAGAGTGGGGAGCGGGGAGTGGGGAGCGGGGAGTGAAGAGTGTGTAAGAATGGACGGTGAATTAAGAAGCTACTTTAACTGGATTATGCGAAGCTTAGCTCTTTGATTTTTGGTTATTTAAACCACGGGGAACACGGAGTTTGACACGGTTTGCGCTAAAGCGCATTAAGAGATCTTTGGTAGCACAAAGGGCACGACGTAAAGCTGAGACGGAAAGAAAAACACGATGATCCGCAAAAGCGGATTCACGATGGGGCGAAGTTAAGAGCGAGAGCGGAGAGTGAAGAGTGTGTAAGAATGGACGGGGAATTAAGATAGTGAATGCTGATCCCGGGCAATGTAATTGTCCGGGGCAGCTAAAATTTATTAACGAATTCTGTATGAAACTTGCTGTTTTTAGTTTACCTGATTACCATGAGGGTGAGGAAGAAGTAGTCAAATCCTTATTTGAAGAAGGCTTGGAACACTTTCACCTGCGTAAACCCGGATGGGAAAAGGAACAGGTATTAGGATACCTAAGGAACCTGCACCCTTCAAGCTATAGAAACATCATAATTCATAATAATTACGACCTTATACAGAAATACAATTTAAAAGGCATACACCTTCCCGGAACTTATATTGAAAATGCCAACAGCAGGCAACTCAACCTTTTGATTAAAGAAGCACAACTAAGAGGTTTACGGGTTACCGGAGCAGCCCACAGCATGGATGAAGTCAAAAACTGTAAAATCAGGTATGAAAGTCTTTTCCTCAGCCCCCTGTTTGACAGCATTTCCAAAGAAGGGTATAAATCCGGATTCATACTAAAAGACCTGGGAAACGATTTAATAGAATACAAAAAGGGAAAGAAATACTCAGAAATATGGGCGCTGGGGGGAATTACTGAAAAAAATTTATGCATTGCCCTTCAGATGGGCTTTGCCGGGGCAGGCATTCTGGGCGCTGTTTGGAATGAATTTAAAAATAAAGGAAAAGAGGCCGCCGTAACTGTTTTCAAAAATTTAAAACACACCTATGTTAACTGTAAAGCCTGAGGAAGAAGACAGACCGTATGTAATGAGCATCGCAGGATTTGACCCCAGCGGAGGTGCAGGCATATTGGCCGATGTAAAAACCTTTGAAACCAATAAGGTTTACGGCCTGGGGATTTGTTCTGCGCTTACGTTCCAGAATGACCAGGAATTTGATTCAGTCAACTGGGTCTCTGAGGAGGAAATAATGAAGCAAATGGAGGTGCTCTTCAGAAGATTTAAACCAGGTTATATAAAAATAGGCTTGGTTCAGAACCTGGAAGTTCTGCATAAAATCGTGAACTATATTCGCCTGGTAAATGAAAACTGTTCAATTATATGGGATCCTATATTAAAAGCCAGCGCCGGTTTTAATTTTCATACCGACATTAACCGGGATCTATTGACAGACATTTGCAGGGAGTTAGCTTTGATAACACCAAATCTGGAGGAAATGGCTGCCATTTTTCCCGAACTCAGTCCGGTAGACGGTGCAATAAAATTAAGTTATACCTGTCCTGTACTACTTAAAGGAGGACATACCACCGGTGAACGCGCCGATGATGTCTGGTACGAAAAAGGAAAGTCCATACGCTATGAGGGCCTGAGACTTGACCATAGTAAACATGGTACCGGATGCGTCCTGTCTTCTGCCATACTTACCAACCTGGCCAAAGGCTATGACTTGCA
>JBKBXU010000272.1:0-6556 GCA_046313675.1 Cytophagaceae bacterium | reverse complement strand
TGCAAGGGTGCTTCTATGCGGATACTTTTTTGCATTTCCGGATGTGCAAATTGCAAGGCCCTGCAATGCAACATCATTGTGTTCATATTCCATTTTTCCTTAAATAATTTATTTTGCTTATTGCATCCGTGAGGACGGTCGCCGATGATGGGGTGCAGTATGTGTGCAAAATGCTTTCTGAGCTGGTGCATTCGTCCGGTGATGGGGGTAGCCTCTAGTAATGAGTATCTTTGTGTGTTGAATTTTCCCAGGCTTACAGGTATCTCAGTGCGTCTAATGGTTTTGTATCTGGTAAATGCTTCCTGCAAATTCCCGTTTTCTTTTTTTATAGGATAGTCAATTTCTTCCTCATCTTCGGTATATCCCCGGACAATGGCAAGATAAGTTTTATGCATCTGCTGACTGCTGAACAGCCCCTGGAGTTGCCGAAGCATTTCTTCATTTAATGCAAAAAGTAACACACCTCCTGTTTTTCTGTCAAGTCGATGGGCAGGAAAAACATGCCTCCCTAGTTGGTTCCGGAGAATCTGTAAGGCAAACTCTTTGGCATCACAGGCTATGGGGGACCTATGGACGAGTAAACCATGCGGCTTGTTTACCGCCACGATTGATTCGTCCTGATATAGAATGTCCAGGTGCATGTTTACTTATACATATATTTTTTTCTGCTTTTGTTTATCAATGCATCAAGTGAATACTTGCCGCTGCCAAATACCAATAGTGTAATGTAGATAAGGAGGTAAAGTAAGGCCATCTCTTTTCGGGCAAAAGGATCGTCCGAATGGGCAATAAAAGCCGCTACCAACATGGTAATTATCAAAGGAATGGAAAAAAGTCTGGTGCCAAGGCCTAAAATGATAAACAAGGAGCAAAAAAACTCGGCAAATACTGCCAAAATCAAAGAAGCTTCCGTACCGATGCCTAAGGGGTCGGCAAATTGAAAGTTGCCACCTAAAACTTTAAGAAACTTTGGCAAACCGTGGGTGAGCATGAATGCAGAAACGCATATTCTAAGCAATAGTAGCCAGGAATGGGCTAAGGATTGACTATAATTGATGCTGAATAGTTTTTTCATATTAGAGGAAAATTTAAATCATTTTAAGTTCGGCCAGGTATTGATCGAATTCGTTTTTGTGCAGTATGTTCATTTTGAGCCCTACTGAAGTACAGATTTCCTGCAGCGTATTTTCGTCCACATAAAGCCATTGAAACCATTCACCCATTTGTTCCTGGTATTCGAAACAGTACCCTATTTCCCCATAATATGTCTCTTTGGGTTTATCAATTCCTTCATAAAGATAACTAATGTCGCTGCTGTCAAAAATAATTTTTCCTTCTTTGTTTAGAAGACCCTTCATTTTTAAAAGGAAATCAGGTAGTTTCTCCAACGAACCCGCCAGTCCGATTCCGTTCATCATTAGTAGAAGGGTATCATATTTTTCATCTGAGTAGTCCCATATATCCGTCTCCAGGATGTTTTGAACGCCCATTCGTTCCATGATTTGACAGCAGGAGGGCGATATTTCCAGGGCCGTTACATCCAGTCCGGCATTTTCCAGTTCTATGGTAAAACTTCCAGCTCCTGCCCCAATATCCAGTATCCGGCCTTTGCTGTTTTCTAAAGCCATCAATTCAAGGCTATTGAAGTCTTCTTTGCTCCGGAAGTAAACCTCCACCGGCATATCTTCGGGTTCGCCATAGGTGTTATGGAGTTTAAGAGATACATCATCATTTCCTGTGAAATAGTCAAGCAGTGCCAGGCCCGGAAGATCAATTTTTAGCATATCATTTATAAAGCTGCAAGGTAAATTTTCTTTTTTGAAAGTTTAACAAATTTTCAGGATTCGTTTGATTATGTGGAGGTGTTTGAAAAACAATAAACTTATAGTATTCGGATTTTTTAAAATTTTCAATTTAAATGAAAATAAATTATTAATTTGCTTCACGTACTGCAATCCATTTACTTAATGTCTTTTGTGTTTCGGTTTCTTTGTTTTTTGTCACTTATTTTAATAGTAGCTTTTCCTGAAAAAGTTCAATCTCAAAATAAGGAAATAGAGGTATATGAATTATTTGATGTTTCCCTGGAAGAACTTCTGAATGTGGGCATTGTTTCAGCCTCTAAAAAGAAGCAAAGTGTCTTGGATGCTCCCGCTACCGCATATGTAATTACGGAAGAAATTATTTATACCCGAGGCTACCGCAACCTGGTTGACTTACTCGAAGATATTCCTGAAATAGAAATTCAAAAGAACTCTAATCCTGAATTTAGAAATCAGATTACCATAAGGGGGGTTGCAGGAAATGAAAAAGTGTTGATACTTTTGAATGGTATCCGTATTACTCCGGCTACCGGCGATGGATATATCTTAGGAACCCAATTTTCACTGGCCAATGCCCAAAGGGTAGAAGTTGTGTTGGGGCCTGCGTCTGCTTTATACGGTGTGGATGCTTTTAGTGGTATTATTAATATTATAACTCGCTCTCAGGAAGGGACAGTGAAAGGAGCTGAGGTGAGTTCCATGGGAGGAAATTTTACGACCTTTGATAATTCTTTCGTTGGGGGACTTAAAGTAGATAAGGTCAATTTCTCTCTAACCGGCCACCATTATTATTCGGGCGAGCCGAATTTAAGCAAGTATTATCCCCATGAGTATCGATGGCATTTGCAGGAGCTTGGCCCTAACGGACGAATTATGGAATCTCCCTTTTATAATCAAATCTACCATATGGGAACGTTTGAGCGATGGGCAGGAAGTAGTTTTCATGGGAACAGCCTCTCTAGTGAATATGCTATGCCTACCTTTTCATATTTCATTAATGCGGATATTACCTACGAGAATTTTACTGTAGGTTACGTCCGGCATTCGGAACGACATAGCTCTGCCCACGGGGTAGACCCTCAATATACCACCAGGGATGGATTAGCTAACATTCATATGATCCAGGATGTTTTTTACGCCAGACACAATTATACATCTTTTAATAAACGGTGGGGGCTTCAAACGCATTTGACGCAAAATTTTTATAAAACCGATCCGGAAAGCCATTTTGCCAGTGCCGCTTCAAGGTGGCAAAGAGGTTATATTTACTCTTTTGGGAAAAGTTTTAAGATTGAGGAGCAACTTAATTATGACATTTCCTCAAAAGCAACTTTTATCGGAGGGCTTTCTTTTGAGAATCTTTCAGCCTTACCAAGAACTGGTTTATCGCCTAAGCCCATTGACCCAAACCAGCCTTTGGAGCTACAGAATATTTACTTTATAGGTGCTGCCGGATATGAATCGTATATTACTGAAAATGAAGAGCCTGTTTTTAACGATAGTCTGGCTATAAATCAAAATTTCTATTATCTTAATTATCAAAACTACGGTGGTTTTGCCCAGGTACAGTTTACGCCTGTTAAGATACTTGTAGCAACCCTGGGCATGCGATACGATTACAACACCCGTTTTGGTGGTAGTTTTAACCCTCGTTTGGGCCTGGTTTTTTCGCCTGTCAAAAAACTCAGGGTAAAATTACTGTATGGAGAGTCTTTTTTGGCTCCTTCTCCACGCAAAGCTTTTGAACAATCGGGAGCTTTTTATGGATATTCATCCGAATATGGACTCTTTGCTGATTATTACAGAATTCCAAATCCTGACCTGAAGCCTGAAAAACTCAGGTCTGCGGAGTTTAGTGCCGGTTATTTCATTACCCCAAACCTTTCTTTGAACGTCAATGCTTATTACACGCAGATTTCTGATCTTATAAACCTCTATGGTGTTGCGTCCAGAGACCTGCAGCCCGATAATATGTATGCCTCCCGGCTGGAAACTTCCATAAATGAAGGTGTCTCTGATATACATGGAGGTACGGTAAGGTTAAATTACCTATTGAAAATCGGGACATTTTCCTTTAATACCTATGGTGCTTATTCCTATGTCAATGGAGATATAAATTATCAGCCTTTGCTTTATATGGCAAAGCATTCTGTAAAATCAGGAGTTGATATAGTACATCACCGGTTTTCCATCTCACCAAGAATAATCTATAGATCACCTTCCAATTCCAATTTAAGAGATGGACCGAATGGTGAATACTTTAGCAATTATTCTTTTATGATATTGAACCTGGGAATGCGCTATGAACTCGTATCTCGTGAAACTATTAAAGTGTCGGTTTTTAGTAGAGTGAATAATTTGACAAATGTCAGACATTATCATGTATATTCAGGAAATGATGAGGGCATGCCACTAACTCCTCAGGATCCTGCAAGGATATTAGCAGGCATAAATATTAAGCTTTAAGATGAAAAAGGTTTTTTACTTTATCCTTAGTATGTTTTTACTTTCCTGTTCAGGAAAAGAAGACCTTAGTATTAATGAGGAGCTGGAAGGTGAATGGACGTTTCATGAAACAAAAATTTATGTACTTCGGGGTGGAGCATTGTATGAATCCTATGTAAATGATTATTCCTTTACCGATGATTTCCGAATCAGGTTTTTTAATACAGGGGTATATCATTCTGTAAATAATGAGCCTTTTTATTTCTCGCGAAACATAGAAGGAGCCTGGAAATTTATTTATGATAAATCCCACCTGCACTTTGATAAAGGAATATTTGAGTTGTTTGGGGAACGTGCAGCTATATTAAAGATCGAAAAGCTGAACAATAGTCAATTGATTCTCAGAGGAAGAACAAACTTTAATAGTATGTTTAGTTTTGGCTATTACTATGGGTACTATGATGGTTGGGATGCCGCTTATTTTGCCAATGCCGCCAGTGGCTATGAGGAAGCAAAAGCCTATGGAAAAATTTATGGCTTTTATGAAGGGTATACCGAGGACTACAGATCAGGATTGGATGATTATCCATATACATATAAGACGTACTTTGGATATGGTTTTTACAGATCGTTTTTAGATAATTATACTCCGGCTAACCCACTTGCTTCCGATGGTTTTGCCGCAGGTAGACAGGAAGGAATACTGGAAGGCCTGGAAGAAGCAGCCCTGGATATGGATGTGGTGGAAGACTGTATAATTCAGTATGAATTTCATAGATAATATTCGATGAGAGTTTTTTTTGTATTTCTATTTTTATTTGTCATCGGCTACCTTCAGGCCCAAAGCCCTGTTGGGCAAGAGATAGATATGCCTGATACATTTTCTTCTCAGGTTTCTGATAGAACCTTTAATGTTCGTGAAAAAAAGCTATTGCTGCTTGAACATAAAAAGCAGGAATTGGAGGAAAAAAAACAATCTGATACCTCCTACATCCATGTACTGGCACAGATAGCCCGACTTACTTATGAAAAAGGAAACTATGAAAAAGCAAAACAAGACTACTTAAAACTCCTTTATGAAATAAAAAAATACGTTGGAGAAAAAGACCGCTTGTACCTGAAATACCTTTACCCGGCCGCTGTTATTTTTATGAAAAGCGGAAATTACATTGTTGCCGAAAGAATACTGCTACGCATGGAGGAATTGAGCCGACAAGTTTCCGGTAAGGCAAGCAGGGAATATGCCCTTGCCTTAAATGGTTTGGGTATGATCAACCAGGTGAAAGGGGAGCTGCTAGCAGCCGAGACCTACCTGCATCTGGCAGGTGACCTTTTTGAAAAGAACCGTAAACAGGAAGGTATGGTGGGCTTTGCTGATAACCTTGGCCACCAGGGATATTTTTATTTTATAAAAGGATCTTATACTGCTTCAGAAGCTTTGTATCGTCAGGCCATCAGCACCTTTCAATACAATGAATTGACACAAACGGAGGAATTTGCTCAAGTCCTTATTTATACCGGTCTTTTATACTCCAAACTAAATAACCCGAGCAAAGCTTTTGACTATTTGTACAGGGCTTTAATGGTTCAGAAAGAACTATTTTCTCCCAAGCATCCGGAGTGTGCCAGGACGCAGAGTTACATAGCCGAAATATTGATTCAGGCAGATTACCTTTTGACCGCATCGTCACTTTTAAATAAATCCATACGCATACAGGAAGAAGCCCTGAGCCGTAAACACCATGATTACGTGTACTCTGTCAAGCTGTTGGCAGATATAAGTAAAATACGTAAAGAATTTCCCGAAGCAGAGCAACTGTACCTTTCCGCCCTGGATACGTTCAGGTTGACTATGGGGGAGCGAAATATGGGATATGCCAGTATGAGGGAGGACCTTGCCGGATTGTATTTTAACATGGGGCGGTATGAAGAATCGGCAGGTTTGCATTTTCAAAACCTGGAGTTAAGGAAAGACCTTTTGGATGAAATGCATCCCCATTACCTAAAATCCCTTCAGGAGCTGGCCCGTGTTTATTGGGCTATGAAAAATGTAAATAGGGCAGAACGGTTCTATAAGAAAAATGCTGTTACCTCAATTTCACAATTTAAAAAACATTTCGCTTTTCTGAGTGAAAAAGAGAAGGGCGCTTATTACGAGGGTGTAAATAAGTCTTTCGAAGAGTTCAATGCATTTGCGATAGAAAGGTCGGCCAAAAAGCCAAAGATCTTAAGGGATGTATATGATACCCAATTGGCCACAAAAGCCTTGCTCTTCAATAGTACCCGCG
>JBKBXU010000271.1:0-6565 GCA_046313675.1 Cytophagaceae bacterium | reverse complement strand
CTATCAGAGCAGCATATATTGTTTCCATACTTAGAGCTGGTTTTGTTACGCTAGCTAAACTTCTTTCATAAACAAAAGTTTTTCATTGGGTTATAATATTATTTCCATTTAACTGGATGTATGTAAAGAGCTTTAAAGAAATAGGTTTAGTGAATAAATGAACTTCATTTAACCGGTTATTTCTGGCAGTGTTTTGTCAGGATCAGAACGTGGTGAAGTTTAAATTTACTTCCTCATTTCAGTTTTAAAATGAGGAAGTAAATCGAAGCTTACTCATCGAATTCAACAACATCAGCGATAATGTATACCCTTGGCCTGGTATAGAAAAAAAGATTCAGTACATCCGAATCATAACGTACGTTAACCAAAGCCAGTCTTCTTCCGACAGGGTTACCGTGATTCTCTTCAAAATTACCCCATAAGTCTTCAATGGCCTGCTTATATAAAGCCCTGTTACTGCTAAGCGGAATTAAGGCATATGCCTGGGTGTACATACCCATTCCCATACTGGCACCAAAGAGGTAACCGGCCTGAGCCTGTCCTCTGACAGAGGTTGCTACAATATTATAATTAGCTCTGGTTAACACAACTTGTGTGTTGTTGGCTGAAACGTGTAAACCACTGTTGGTACATCCAAAAAAGGTAGCCATTGCTGTAAAGCTGAGTAGAAAGATGATTTGTCTCTTCATAAAATTTGAGTTTTATTAGGGTAGACAAAATCGGATGGTTATTGTTATAAAAGTTAACCAAATAAGTGAAAAAACTCATTCAGTTAACTTAAAGATCTTTTTTCAATATGTTTAGGTCTTATTCTTACTGTATTATATAGCTTATTCAGAAAGCACTTCATTTTGTTTTATTTTTCGTTTTGAAATTTTTAAATGCAGCCCATTTTTTGGCCTGAGGGTAATAAGGGGCTCAGGTTCTACGATCTTGTCAATTTGTTCAAAGGTATATTCCTGTAGGAGTTCAAATAAACCAAGAATTACCTCCATACGTGCCAGTTCTATGCCTATACACAACCTTGGGCCACCACCAAAGGGGAAATAAGCGTATTTCGGACGATCGTTTTGCTCAAAGCGCTCAGGAATAAATTTCTCCGGTTCCTCCCAGTAGCGGGGATGGTTATGCATACCATGAATGGAAATATAGACCTGGGTCTTTTTTGGTATTTTATAACCGTCAATTTCATCATCGTTTAGGGCTTCGCGTGATATAAACCAGGCAGGAGGGAAGATGCGCATGGATTCCTGCATAACCATGTTGAGGTAGCGCAATTCGCGCAAAGCCTCAAGGCCAGACAAGCCTTTCACCAGAATTTGATCAATTTCCATTCGTGCCTTTTCTTCCTTATCACGGTTTTGGCAAAACAGGTGAAAAGTCCAGGCCAATGCGTTGGAGCTTGTTTCTGATCCGGCAAGAAAGAGGGTAATGACTTCATCCCGGAGTTGCAAATCCGTCATTTGTTCCCCGGTTTCTTCATCGGTGGCGTCCATTAGCATTTGCAATAGGTCATGATGTTCGCCTTCAGGGGATTTTCTTCTTTTTAAAATTATTTCATTAATGATTTCAAAAAGTTCACTTCGGTTTTTTTTGTACTGAAGGTTTCCGGGTGTAGGAAGCCAAAGGGGGATTCGAACAGGTGTTTTGAGCATATTAATGCTTCGCTCATTCAGGTCTCCTACTAGGAAAAGCACACGGTCTTCTTTTCCGCTAATATCAGCACCAAAAAGTAATTTTGAGGTAATATGAACGGTAAGCTTCATCATTTCGTCAGCAATGTTGAGAGTGTCGTTGCCCTCTTTAATGGATTTATCCCACCGTGCGATCATTTCAGAGACTATGTTGCTGATGCTTTCCGTAAACCCCGCCAACACTTTTTTGTGAAATGCCGGTTGAGCTATGCGTCGTTGCCTTTTCCAAAAATCACCTTCACTGGTCAGAAGGCCATTTCCAAGGATAAGTTTCAGTGGTTCGTAGGAGCGTCCTTTCTTATAGTTCTTATTGTTTTTAACCATCACATGTTCAATGTATTCAGGTTCACACAGCAGGTATGATTCAACGGTTAAGAAGAGATTTAAATCAACGATGTTCCTGTTTTTCAGTGTACGTTCAGTGAAATATAAGAGAGGCTTTTTGGCCAGTTTTAACCAATTAGATGGGAATTTATCGATTTTTGGAATTGTCTTGTTCATAGCCGTTTGTTAAGGATGCAACGAAATAAAGAAAGATTATGGAATTAAACAATTGACAATGAATTTAACATGGAAGCCGCTTCGGTCTCTTTCTTAAACAGGTTAAATCAAAAGGTAAAAGAAGCTCTCTAAAATCGTAGACTTTTAGGTAGGGCATTTACCACCAATTTGTAAGATTCATTAGTCCATTCAATGATCAGGTCATCGGGTATAGATCCATCCATCAGGATCGTATTCCAGTGTTTTTTGTTCATATGGTAGCCGGGAAGAACTCCCTGATAGCTTTCCCTTAAGAGTACAGCTTTTTCAGGTTCGCACTTCAGGTTGATGCTTTCGAAATTTTCGATATGGGTAAGTGCGAACATTTTTCCCTTGACCTTAAATACCAGCGCTTCCGGACCAAAGGGCAGGTCCTCGGTAACGTGAGGTAAAGAGAGGCAGTAATTACGGAAGTCTTCGATGTTCATAAGATCAGTAATTCTATTAATAGCCAATTAAAAACTTGTGTGAACGAACTTCAAAGTTAGTTACATTGATTTCCCTTAATATATAAATGCCATTTTTAAGGTGATTTAAATCATAGGTTTTAGTTAAATCTAAAATCGAAATCAATTCTTGACCAATGGGATTGAATAATGTATACTGACTTACACCGGTATCTTTAAAATAAAGGACATTATCCCTGATTATAAAACTCTGTGGCTCAAATTCAGATCTTGTATTTGAAATTATTAGGTCAGATAAATCTATTCTAAAATTAGCAATAAAGGATGTTTCCCCTGAAATGCTTTTTGTTATAAAAACTTCATAGATCCCTGCAGATTTCAATGTATAATGATAGTTTTGTGCATCTTCAATTATTTCTCCATTTCTAAACCAAACATATTCAGCTTCATCAATATTGGCTGTAGTCAATTCAGAACCATCAAAGTGTATTCCGGCAAAAGGTAAACTGTCTAAAGAATGACATCCTGCATATATCATATGTACTTTATAAAGACCATCTATTAAGGCAAATTCAGTAATGCCATTAGGTTCTTCTCCATTTACAAAAAGCCTGAATGGGTGTTCATAGGAGTAAGAAATTGACAAATCATTTTCACTAATATCAAACAGTGGTGATGAAAGGCAGTTTTCTCTGTAACATGAAATTACAGACCCCGTATTTGCTTTTGGATCTACATACTGTGGGTTTTGACAATCAACATTGTCAATTAGTATTAAGTTGATTACATATAATGATGAATCTGCTATAAAGGTATTGTTATTTAGTAGGTTAGGGGAGAAACTAATACCCGAAAATTTATAATTTTCACCTCCTTTTAAATTTACTTCAACGGTATCAATTGCATTGAGAAAATTATGGTCTAAATCCTGATTAACAATGACAGCCCTACCTGAATAGAAAGGAAAACAAGATGGTACATTTATATCCAGGTCAAACAACAAGGGCGAATTATCAGAGATGTGTTTAGAATAGTTGTTACAACCCAACGAAATATAGTTATTATCTACTCCTGCGTTGTAGCAAAAACTTAAATAATCTATATTTTTGGTAAATTCAACTTCTTCCTCTCCGTAATTTACTATTACTTTATAAATACCATTTGCTAACGCATTTATATGATTCGAACTTGAACAGGAGAGAGGCTCATCATCCAAAAACCATGTATAATTGGCATTTTCAATCTCAAATGCAGAAAGACTACCGTCTTCATGTTCTACAATACCATTAAAAATCACAGAATCTCTATATGTGCAATTTCCGGGTGCATTTATAAAATTCAGCTTATAAACACCATCGGTATTCATCCTGATCTGGTAGTCCCTTGATATAAGATTATTATTTAAATACCATTCATTACCGGATTCATGCAAAGAAGTGAGAAGGTTTTCTGATTGGGCAAACAATTGTTTTTCAGGACATGTCATTTTTATTGACATCCATTTACTTGTAGGTGCAGGATCTAAATAGTTGCAAGGAGGATATCTCACATTTATCACGTATCGACTGGAATCTTCATAATAAAAATCCTGGTGCAGGTATTCCGATGGATACCTAATATTGGTAATTATGGTAGGGACACCGGGTTCCAAAAGGATTTCTGCGGAATCTAATATTAAGTCAGAACCGGGAACACCGCCTACTCTAATTATATAAATTTGGCCACTATATTCAGGAGAACATGAAGGAAGCTTAACTTCGAGGTCAAAATATAAGTCTTCAGTAAAAGAGTGGGATTTAGGATAATTAAACGGTATTACGATTCCAAAACCCTCTCCAGGGCAATACGGACACTGGGCATAGGTAGAATTAAAAGAAATTAAAATACTAAATATGAGCAGGTGTTGTAAGTAAGATATGCTTATTGATTGAAAAAAACTTTTCATTAAACTTTATATTAGGTTCTGATAGCTAAATTATTCCATATTTTCTTGACTTCAAAACTGTTTATCGAAATAGAATTCACTGTATATAGAAAGGCAGTCTTCGATGTGCATAAGAATATCAGTACAAGGTTAACAGCTCAGGCAATTTCCGAAAATTTTCATTTTTAGGCCATTTTTAGGACGCAGGGTGATCAAAGCTTCCGGTTTGACGTTTTCATCGGAATTCCGAAAACGGAATCTCTCAAGTAATTTAAATAAGGTCATAAGGATTTCCATACGTGCCAATTCGGCTCCGATGCACAATCTTGGGCCACCACCAAAGGGAAAATAGGCGTATTTTGGACGGCTATGTTCTTCTTCAAACCGCTCGGGTCGAAAATTTTCCGGATCGCCCCAATACTCCGGATGGTTATGCATACCATGAATGGATATATATAACTGTGATTTTTTAGGAATTACATAGCCATCGATGTTGTCTTCATGGATAGCCTCCCGTGAAATAAACCAAGCAGGAGGGTAGATGCGCATGGATTCCTGCATGCATAATGAAAGATAACGCATTTCTCTCATAGCCTCCAAACCCGTCAAACCCTTGTCTATAATAGTGTCCATTTCATTTCGGGCAATTTCTTCCTTGTCACGCTGTTTGTTAAAAAGGTATAAAGTCCAGGAGAGGGCATTGGAGCTGGTTTCCGAACCTGCAAGAAATAAGGTCAATACCTCGTCGCGCAATTGCTCGTCACTCATGCCTTCACCGGTTTCTTCATCTCTGGCATCCATGAGCATTTGCAAAAGATCCTCATTGTTAGTGTCTTTAATGTTACGCCTTTTAGTAATAATTTCATTGACAATGCCGTAGATTTCTTTCCTGTATTTTGTGAATTTAAAGTTGTTTGGCGTAGGAATCCACAAAGGAATCATTAGAGGTATTTTCAGCATCTTTATGGTCGACTCATTCAATTCACCGATTAGAAAAATAATGCGTTCTTCCTTATTGGCAATGTCTGCGCCAAAGAGTAGGCGAGAGGTGATACGAACCGTCAACTTCATCATTTCATCGGCAATATTCAGTTCCTCACGACCCTGAGCCAGTTGCTTTTCCCATTGCAAACACAATTCCTCAACAATTTCAGTAATGGCATCTGTGAATCCTGCCAAAACCTTTTTGTGAAAAGCCGGCTGCGCTATACGGCGCTGGCGTTTCCAAAATTCACCATCGCTTGTCAGCAGGCCGTTTCCCAGAAGCAGTTTAACAGGTTCATAGGATTTGGCCTTTTTATAATTCTTATTGTTTTTAACCAGGACATGCTCAATGTATTCCGGATCACACAGCAGGTAAGTTCCTAAGCCAGGGAAAAATCCTACATCAATGATTTCCTTGTGTTTTAAAACCCTTGAAGTAAAGAAACTCCTTGGGTCTTTGCCCAATTCAATCCAGTTGAAAGGTATGCTGTCGGTTTTTGGGATTTTTTTCATGACGGATTAAATGTAGGTAATTAAGTGGACAAATAATATGTAAAATCAACCTGGAATATGAAATAATTCCAATTGCTTCCCTTGCATTATTTCTAAATTATAGCGCATCTATGCTCGCATTCCATGTCAAGCCCCTTCTATTTCCTTAAAATAAAAACAACCTTCAGATCAGCATTAGTTGACTTAAAAAATTAATATTTAAACGATATTAAAAATCATGGATAATTGAAATTAAATTACTTAATTGCGAAGTTTTTTCTTAGTAAAATTACAAGTGTTATTTAGTTATGTCTTTTTAAAGTATCTTAAGCCAAAACACTGATTTCAATCTATAATTATAACTTTTTCATGAAAAAAATCAAAATAATAGTACTACAACTTATTGTTTTTATACAATTATCATCTATTGCAGCTTTTTCTCAAGTTGAAGAAAAAGGAATTCCATATAGTTATAATAATACAACATCTTCCAAAACCCTGGCTTATGAAAACATGCCGAAGGT
>JBKBXU010000270.1:0-6619 GCA_046313675.1 Cytophagaceae bacterium | reverse complement strand
GCACTATTAAAGAAAACCGTCCGGTTTTTCTGAACACCCAGGCTACCCACAGTACCACCCAGGTCAATGGCAAAGTTTGATAAAAAAGAAGGGATGGTTTCAACCCCCGGTACCAGTTTTGATTTATGATAAATAGCCGTTTCCTGCTTATCATTCACAAGAAAAGCTGTATTAAAAGAATCGTAATAGCCTACCCCTTCAGAATAGCGGGCAGTAGCCGTTTCACGTTCCTCATAAAATTTGTGTGTATCCAAACCAGTAATTACCGAAAGTCGGCTGTTTGTCTTGGTTAACTCCACAATATCCTGAATCATAGAATACTCTTCGATATAAGGTTCATCATATCCCGAAGGTAAAGCTGTCTCAGGCCATAAGACAAAAGTCGTATTTGGACTTATGCTTGATTGAGTAAGACGTATAAGCCGATCCAGCTGCTGTGGATAAGGAATAAAGTCAGGCGTACCGGCAAACTTTTCCTCATAAGGATCAATGTTCGGCTGTATAACCACCACCTCTACTTCTTCACCCTGGTCTTCATAATTAGTATAAATTATAAATGAAAAGGCTACAGGAACAATAATCCAGGCAAAAGATGAAATCACAGAGGCTTTTGAGGCCTTCTTCTTAAGAAACAAGCCTTCTAGAAGAATAAAGATCAGAATATTACCAGCCACAACCCATATACTACCTCCAAAAACACCCGTATACTCATACCATTGAACCAGAGAAGGCGTGGACGCAAAGCCATTTCCAAGCGTTAACCATGACCAGCTAAGATCCCAGTTCATATGTATATATTCAAAACCAATCCAATAAATCAAAAAAGAAGCAAGGCCAATGCCTCTTCCGGCAAGCCGGCGGGTATGATGAAATAGAACCATTGGCACACTCATCAACAAAGCATTGAGGGACATGGCTAAAATGCCGCCAACAGCCGTAGAATTATATACCCACCAGGTCGTAAGTACATTCCAGATGAACAGAGCCAGGTAAGCGTACAAAAAGAACCTGCTTCCCGACTTCTTAATACCCGACCGGATTAAGGATTCATTGATCAGCAAGAGGGGAAGAAATGCAACATGCAGTAACATTCCTAATGGCAAGGTTGGCCAGGAAATGCTCAACAGAAGCCCTGAGGCTATTGCAAGCAAAATATAATGTTTGTTCCGAAGTGTTCCCACTTTTTGCTTAAAGTTTAATTCAAAATGAACTATTAATGGCTTTTTTATTTTTAATAAAGTGTTGCTCTCTTTTAACACCAATTATAACCATTTAATTCTAATGCTGAAACATCTTTTTAAACATCTTCTTGTAGTCCTCCTCATAATATCAGCTATGACCATGGTATTGGAGGGTTGTTCATCCGGAAAAACAATAGAAAAAGATCCGCATAAACTAACCTATGCTGCCATTCAGGAGGCATTGGAAGAAGGCATGGATGAGCTTCCGGAAGTGCAATTAGTCAACCAGACTTTTACCATTCTTCCTGCAAAAGACACCCTTGATCATGAAAAAATCATTTGCGACATCTATGTAAGCAAAAAAGATCCACAGGTTCATTCTTTCACAGATTACACCGATAAGCTCATTCGCATGAGAGTCATCAGTAAGGTTAAAGAGAAGCTTCGTGAGGAAAAGATTGTCATAGAACCTTATTTCAACATAATCTTTTTGAGCAGGGGTTAACGGTCTTAAAACCGATAAAGAAATATTCGCCCGGTCATGAAAATATTTCTTTACTGGGTTTAAGAGAACATTTTTTCAGGATAAGAGTATTTATAGGTAAACAAAAAATTTTTACCATGAATAGACTTTTAGCATTAGTTGCATTAATCATCTTTTCCGGATGCCAGGAACATCATTTGGATACTATTGGGCGAACTCAGGATCCTACCTACCTTAGCAGCGATCGCTACCATTATCTGCACAATCCAGAGGCTTATTTACCGGAAGATTGCTTTGATAAAGACAAAGTTGACCCTGAAATAATGTGTACTCAGGATTATAATCCTGTTTGTGGATGCGATGGCAAAACATATCCGAACGAATGTCATGCCCAAAAAGCCGGTATAATTAAATACCAGAAGGGAGAATGTCATTAGGAGGGGTAAGGAGAAAAGCGTAAGCAGTAAGTTGGCTCCAAGTCTATATAAGGCTTAACGCCAAGTTTGTGCAGAAATCCAAAGGGAACTTGGCAATCTGCTTCATCCCGTTTTGCATGTTTCCAGAATCAGATTCCCTTCTTCACTAAATTCTTTGTCCTTATAGCGGAAATTAATTTTCGATGGCTGCACCACACTCGCCCAGGTTTTCCTGCCATTGTAAGACCTTACAGATAGTAAGACTTGGGAAGGTAGGCCCAGCGGAACAATTTCAAATAGCATACTTTTGGAATAATAGTGCAGGGATCCGTTTATAAGGGTGTCTTTCTGGTCTTCACTATATTTTTCATTAGACAATTGACATTTCCTTAAAATAGTTATCCCATCAAAAAGCACCTTCCCATCCATTTGAACAAACAAGAAAATGCCTGGTTTACCAAAAATATTTAATCTTTCAGACACAAAATGAATCCATATCCAGCCTTGCCCCATTTCATTGGCCAAACCATTGAAACGCCCTTGTTCGTGATAAGCCAGACCTGTATTCTGTACCTTCTGGCCTTCTACATCTAAACTCCATTCCATTTTACCTGAAGGCACATAAGATGCATATTGAAAATCCGGAGCAGTGCCTTTGAACCCGATAAGATATTTACTGACAAATCTATCAAACCTACCGGTCGGAAAGGGGGAGAATGGTTTTAAATCAGAATGTATTTTTATAGAAGCTTTAATTTTCTTTAAAAAGACTTCAATGTTATAGTTTCTATTTTTTTTACCATGCATTTTGTAGAGCTCAAAAAATGGGCTTTTAATGGAATTTTCCGTAAACTTTACTTTAGATGAATCAAAAACGGCTTTATCTTTTAGGACATGCCCTTCATTATTCCTATATGAAATATAGAAAAGCGATTTCTCCCCATTGTCCCATTTCTCTTCACTCCACCACTGATAAGGCGTAAACATAAATGCCAATACGGAGCCATCTTCTGAAAGACAATCAAAATACCACCACTGGGTTTTTGTCTTAGGCCCGGAAAAATTATGAACCTCAATGTTCCGAAGTCTTTTTTCGGATTGGAAAATATGGTAACGCTGGTGAGGTTTAAGGTATAAAATAAAAAGAAGGGCAATTATTATAAATAAAAACATGGCAATAGCTTTATTTATAATAATTCACGATTACATATATTGTTGAAAAAGGCCCTTAGTTTTAAGAATGTTGTATTTTTAAACAGTTTAAAAGCTCTCTTGCTAGCCTTAACTTAACTCGCTTTCGAGATTTGCAATCTCGAACTATCATCATAGGATTTGTAATCCGGCTTTGATCAATAGAGGGAATAGCAGGCCTCTAGAAACGGTTCACAGAACCTTAGATACAGCTTCGGAATTGCAAATTCCGAAGAGCGGGGTTATAACACTAAACCACCAACATTCTGCAAAAAATAAAAAAGTCACGAGCTGAAAGCATCGCGCCAGTTTTTTATTTTTTATTAAATAGCAGATTGTCTTTAGTAAGTTCGCGCAAGAGGAGGCCAAGCGTTTGGCTGAACCAATTATCTCATCTTCTTCAAAATCTATCAGTAGATTTTTCTTTATTGTCTGTTTAATCTCTTTAGTAGTAACTATGGTCATACCAAAATCTGACATGGAGTCTAACACAATATAATCAAGAAATTGATTGCCATAATCATCTTTACTTGAAGGCAAAAAGTGTGAAAGTCTTGCTATTGACTCTTTTAGTTCTTGTTCGTCTATATTGTGTATTTTTTTATTCATACTAGTTTTAATTTTTCATTCTTATGTATATTTTCCTCGGTTTTCTCAACCGAACAACATTTCACCAAAGCATTTGCAACGTGCCACATTAAAACCGGTGGAACTGCGTTGCCTATGGCTTTATACTGTCTATTTTCTGAAACAACATCTAATCTGAATGATTCGGGGAATGATTGAATATTTGCAGCTTCTCTTGGTGTAAATCTTCTGTATTTTCCGTCAACCATCAAAACAGGATCTGTTCCGTTTAAACTCACTTTTGCCAAATGCGAACTAATGGTGTTGCAAGGTTGCTCCAAGTCTTGAACTCTACCTTTATTCATTTTTTCTCGAACACGAAGCATTCCATCAACTGCCCTTTGACTGAAAAACCATTTGTTGTCAAGGTCTGCTTTGGTGTCAATTACTTGTTTAAGCTTAACTTTAGAACCGTTTAACGTTGAAGGTAGAGGAAAACGAAAATTGAAATAGTCATCAAATTCTCTGAAACCAACAATAAATACTCTTTCTCTTTTTTGCGGTACGCCAAATTCTGAGGCATTCAATAGTTTGTAATGAACATAATATCCGGCATTCTTAAATTCATTTATAATCATTGGAAATGCTTGACCTTTATTCGCCGATAAAAGCCCTTTCACATTTTCGCCAATAAAAAAACGAGGTTGTTTTTCTTTCAGAACATTTACCATTTCAAAAAATAGTTTTCCTCTATCGTCTTTGCAGCCAAGTCGTGGCGGATTTTGGGCACTTATTGAAAATGATTGACAAGGAAAGCCCCCAAGCAAAATATCGTGGTCAGGAATTTTGCTCGGCTCAATATCTCTAACATCTTTAGTTTCGCATTTATGCTCAAAATTGCAGTTGTAAATTGCAGTTGCATAGCTATCGTTATCGGCTGCATAAACAACTTCAAAAGGCAATTCTTCAAAATGCTTTCCAAGAAATTTAAAATTGCCTTGAATACCTAAGTCCATTCCTCCACAACCGCAGAATAATGAAGTTACTTTTAGTTTCTTATTTCTAGTAATTTCTTCCATTGTCCTGATGTTTTAAAAAATTCAACAACTAAGTTTTTATCAACTTTCAAATTCCCTTGTTCATATTGTTTAACAGGGTTTTGAATAATAAATATATTTTTAGTATCGTCATTTACTACCAAGTAATAAATGAAATAATTATCGCCCATTGTTTCCGCTGTGTCCCATTCGTTTGGCGTAAGTTTAAAACGATTATTATTAATGGCTTTTCGTGATTTTGTGGTTTTTACTTCGATATAGCGTTTCTTCTTTTCTAATTCAACGCTTTGAATGTCATAACCAACTCCAAGAGGAGTAGGGATTTTGTTAATCAAATGCTGTCTGTTTGATTTGTCTTTAGTTCTCAAATATTCGTGAGCCAAAATCAAACTTTCTCCATAATCTCCAATGATTTTTGTAGGCACTTTTTTATCGCCAGTCATTCGAGAATAATATTCTTGTATTAATGCAGAAATATTTTCTTGCTCTGCTTGGTCAAGGTGTGGAGCAAAGGCTTCAATACCATCAAACTGATTTACAAAAGAGAACCAACTTTCTTCAATTACAGCAATTTCGGGGTTTGTAATTCCTTTTTGTTTGTAGAATTTGTCGTATTGATTAAACCAAACGGCTTTTTTCAAATGATAATCAATTGCTTCTTTGTTTTCGGTATTGAGATAATAGTAATATCCTGTTCCTTTGTGTTGCAACAAGTTTGCAAGGGCCATATAATCTAAAATATCTCCTGCATATCTACAAACATCGCCATTTGAAGGATATGCTTCCGTTTTTTCGTTTTTTAATTGGTCATAATGGTGATCATATTCGATTTTATCGGCTCTGTGTTTGATTATCATTTTAGCAACTTCTTTCGGATGTTTTCCGTCTCTTGTTACTCTTAAATCAAAATAGGCGCATTGAGTTAATTCCTCTGCTGTAATGCTAAATGGTTTTCCTGTGAGTTTTTCACCTTCATTTAATACCTGCAAAATAAAATTGCAAGGTTTAAATTTTACACCTGCTTCGATTTGCTTGATAATGTTATGAGGTTTAATATGGCCACCCGGATATTGGAATGAGTACAGAAAATAATTAAAGAGCTCATCTAAATATTGATTATTGGCAAGCCTGATAGCCATTTTACTTGGTTGAAGATGTTTATCTTCTTCTTGAATAAAAGCAAAAAGGGCAGAAATTTCAGTTCTCCAATTATCAATAGTTTTTTGCGTCGAAGAAGCGTTTTTCTTAAATCCCAAAAGCACGTTATTTAAAACAGAATTAAACTCCTTTTCGGGCAATACCTCCATCTCAGAAATAGAGGTTGCCACATAAAGCAAAACTTCCTCAACATCATTTTTAAAACGTGGTCTTACGTGGTGCAAGCGAAAAAAATATTCGTCAGGAATTCTATATTTCTCTTGTTTGCTCATAAATATTTTTTCAATGACTTTGCCAATGCCTCTGCCAAAAGAGGAGGAACTGCGTTACCAACTTGTTTATATTGACTTGTTTTACTTCCTAAAAAAATAAAAGTGTCAGGGAAAGACTGAATTCTGGCACTTTCCCTTACTGTCGGCACCCGATTATATTTGTAATGAAAATGATGCCTATGTCCTGTGTCGATTGTAAAACTTGGCTTTTTGCTGTTCAATCTTGTCCAGGCAATATTTACATTTCTTGTCTTGCGTAGGTGTTCAGGAAGGTTTTTATAATTACCACCAT
>JBKBXU010000269.1:0-6627 GCA_046313675.1 Cytophagaceae bacterium | reverse complement strand
CCCCTTTTATTCTCTTTCCAACGTTGTTATTACACATCATAGTGCCTACTCTTCGCCCAATTCACATAAAGAGGTATTCGACTTATTTCTTACTAACCTGAAAAGGTTTATAGCTAAAGAAGAACTGCTATGCATCATAGACAAGGAAAAAGGCTATTAAACCGTGAATTTTACAAATAGTCATTAGGATATAAAGCAATAATAATCAAGAAAGTAAAGGACATATTATGAACCAAATATTTGGCTATCAAGTTGCCTCTAAAGATGTTCCTTTCAGAGAAAGTGCATTTGTTGGCCTTCAAGAGGTATTGCTCAATGGCAAGCAAAGAAAAATAAAGATCTTTATGCAGCCTCGTTCATCCTTGCAATGCTGTTATTCTAAAGAATATGATGCATACGCTTATGTCTGGGGTATTCCAGCACACCATGAGGTTGCCATGCCTGATATTCCCGAATGGTGCATAAAAGTTGTTTTTGAAAAGCGCTATGACAGTTTTAGAGATCTTTTAGGCACCTTCGTTGTCATCATAGATGAACCCAAGCAGAATCGCGTAACTTTTGTTACAGATATTCTGGGTATACGCCCAATGTTTCTTGGGAGTAAAAATGGTCGTATTGTTTTTGGAAGCAATGTATGGGATATGTATAATATGGGCATGAGTGATGGGAAGATTGACTATGATTCTGTCAGTTCATGGATTGCTTATAAATATAATTGCACTGAAGGTTCTCTCTTTACCGATCTTAAACGTTTGCCGCACGGCTCAGTTGTCGTTATTCAGGACGGGAAACAAACTCAATTTCGGTACACATATTTCTCACCAAAGTCGCAACATATAAGCACCAATCAGGCTGCTGATGAACTTCACTATATTATTTCTGCCAATGTAAAAAAATTACTGGCTGACTATTCGAAAGTAAGTATTTCCCTATCAGGAGGTTATGACAGTCGATATTTGGTTGCCTTGATTTCGTCATTGACAAAAGTATCCTTTGAATGCATTACGGTAGATTATATAGAGGAGGGGAATATAGCTAGGAAAGTAGCCGAAACGTTAGGTATTTCTCTAAAGAGTATCCCAGTTGGTAATTCCATATGGGATATTTATGATCAGGTTTATCATTTTATGGCTGATGGATTCCCAATCTCCAAATTTGTCACTTATTGTATAGCCCAACGAAATCCTACAGTGCCTATGATTAACGGTTTCCTGGGAGATTCGCTTGCGCCTGTTTCCGAGGATACTTATTTAGGGAAATATGAGACAGAATTGGATGGTAATTTAATTGATATCCTTCAATGTAAATTCTCGTCTGTCAGCTATAAGATTTTTCGCAAAGATATAGCTAAACGCATACAGAATCGTTCTCGCATACCTATGGAAAAAGCGGTTCAGGAAGGTTCAAAAATCGGCAAAATATTTGCCTGGGCAAATTTTTACTACAGATTACGCTATTACACTTCTAATAATTTTCTACAGCATCTGGACATCACAGAAGCATTGCTACCATTCTATAGTTATGACACAGTTGCTTATAAAATGGAGCATGACACAGAATATTCAATCGTGGCATTTATCACATAATTTTTAATACCTATTTCCCAAAATTGGCTGAGATTCCTCATGCCTCTGATCTGACGGATGGGAATATAAAACAAAGAGTTGCTCGATGCACTAAAAAATGGGCGAGATCGTTTTTTTCAGCGGCTTGCAGTAAGAAGTGGCTTTCCATCCTTGATAAAAGATGGAGTGTACCTGTAGATTTAGCCGGCATTATCGGCTTGCACCGTACCGAGTGGGCAATTTTTCTTATTCAAAGACTGTACTTATTAGAGAAAAAAGTAAGGGATGCTGGTCTGGATTTTGACTGGGAATGTATCTAAAAAATATAGATAAGACTTACTACTATGGGTATCGGATTTCAGCAGAAAAAAGTAAGCGTCATTATCCCTACATTTAACAGGGCAAGATTTTTGCCAAATGCAGTAATGAGCATAATCGCACAGAAGTATGACAATATTGAGATAATAATTGTTGATGATGGCTCAGATGACAACACACGAGAAATCGTTAATTCCCTGAAGAAAGAATACCCCTTTATTAATTATTATCTCAATGAAAGAACAAAAGGACCTTCTGGTGCAAGGAATACCGGGATTATAAAGTCTTCTGGCGAATATGTTGCATTTTTAGACTCAGACGATGTCTGGTTAGATGGTCAGCTTAAGAAAAGATTGGATATTTTAGAGAAATATCCTGAAATTGATGTCATCTTCGGGAATTTCATCTGCGTTGATTTTTTTAGTGGTAATGAGATATTTAATTTTTTTGATCAAAAAAAAATATTGCATACTCTCAATTATACGATAATCTCACAAGGTGTAAAGATGCTAAATGATAATTTATTCTTAGGATTAATCCGGGAAAACTTCCTACATCTTGGGAGTACAATCGTCAGAAAGTCAATATTGAATGGTATTCTACTGGACGAATCCATTATTTTTTCCGAAGACCGCGATTTTGGAATACAGCTCTACAAGAGGGCAAAAGCTACATTTGCGTTTTGCGAAGACCCAATATTTATTTTGTATAAGCATGATTCAAATCTGTATAATACGGTGAACCGTGATAATATAAAACAGATTGAATCACATTTATATTTGTTTAAGAAATATTTAAGAACTTATCATCTATCAGTGTTGGAACGACGGCTTTTATTCAGACTCATTATAAACAGGCTTTTAATTCTTTCATATGCATATTGTAAGAAAAAGGAATATCGTCATTCTATATTATACATATTGAAAAGTTTCAAGTTTATCTGTCTAAGCATCAAAAATGCGATAGTTCATAATTTTAGAAGTGAATTAATAATCCAGAATAATACTCTTCTTTAATGGTCACTATATGAATAAGTTTTACTTAAGATGTCAGCACTGCAATAACTCTAAATTTGACTTTTTTGAATGGTTTTCAAATAAGCAGAAATGTCCTAAATGTGGAGGGAAATACGTTAAAGTCATATACAAAGACCTTATTAGCAGATTGATAAAAACTTTTGCGAAGAATGATAAACACAGGAAAGGTATGTGGCGTTATTTTGACATTCTTCCTCTGAATAATGAAGGTAATATTGTAAGTGCTGGAGAAGGCGATGTTGCAATAGAAAGGTGGTTTTTTTTGGAAATATTTGCACATAGATATTTTGGTATTAAGTGTCAAGTCTACGCCCACAGACAGGATAACAATAATGCCACAGGTAGTTTTAAAGATTTAGCTGGTTCTTTAGTTGCAAGTGTTTTATTAGAAAATAATATTAATAGCTATGTGGTAGCAAGTACAGGGAATATCGGAGTTGCATTTTCAAGATATATCTCATGGCATGGGGGAACCCTGTATGCTTTCATTCCTGATAATTCTCCAAGATTTAAAGAATCAGAGATTGGCATATTCGGCCAAAGGGTGTATCGAGTATCAGGTGATTACGATGAAACAAAAAATGTAGCTGAAGATTTTGCTCAACAGAATAACATATTAATGGCAGCAGGAACATTTGACCCTATGAGAGTAGAGGCAAAAAAGACAATGGCATTTGAATGGTTTAGACAAATGCAAGACTTTCCCAGCGTTTATATACAGGCACTGAGTGGTGGCACTGGGCCCCTTGGTGTAATGAAAGGATGCGAGGAACTTAGGAAAGCCAGGCTAATAAGAAAATTCCCGCGGCTGATATTAGTCCAAAGTGATAAATGTGCACCAATGGCAAATGCCTGGAAACAAGCAAAAGCACATGGATTTATAGGAGATTGGGAAAATAATTATCCGGTTTATAGAAATCCTTCAACAATTATTCCCACTCTTGCAACTGGAAATCCATCAGCATATCCTGTTATCTCAATTCTGGTAAAAAAATCCCTCGGAGAAATAATTGATTTTCCAGAAAGCTTAGTTCCCGATATAGTACGATTGGTTGCATGTGAAACAGCCGTACGAATTGGACCAGCAGCAGCTATTGCGGTAGGAGGATTCTTTGCCTCTCTACGCAATGGATTTATCCATCCTCATGATAATGTAATGATTAACATCGGGGAAGGAATTCGAAGAGATCCTGAATTCATGATAAACCTAAATCAGGATAGCATAAGAATAAGAAATAGCAAAGATTGTTTTCTATTCAATAGGGATGCACATAAAAAATCAATTTGGGACAAACTTATAAGTTACACTAAAATTTAACGCTAATAAAATGCCCGGCCTTAGTTTTATATATCAAATAAATAATAATATAATCGATACTAAAACCCGGATATTAGATTTGTTAGATACTCTATTGTACGCAAAATATTTTGAAAAAAAGGTTCTTATAGATACAAAGAAATATTTTTTGTGTTTCACAGGTTATTCTGAATATCCTCTTGTTTGCTACGAAAATGACAACTTTTTAATATATCTTGAGGGAAAAATTTATGGTTTAAACGACTCAGCAATTTACGAGCAACTGATTAATTTATCAAAAAAAATTTTCTGCAATGAAAGATTCTTCAAGGATCATATCACAGATTGGTTACTGGAAAATGACGGAGAGTTTATTATATTCATACTTAACAAACATACTAATGATGTTGCCATACTAAATGATATAATGGGACTTTTACCTCTGTATTATTTCAAATCTGATAAGAAAATAATAATATCCAGAGAAATAGGTTTTATTTCAAATTTAATTGATTGCATTAGTTTTGATTCTATGGCAATAGCACAATATTTGTTATTTGGATATCCTTTGGGTAACCGCACATTGTATGATAAAATTTTTCGTTTTGAGCCAGCGACTCTTATAATAATTAAGCCAACTTATTCAAAACTTGAAATAAACAATATTCATCAATTTAATTTTGACGAAAAGGCTCATGCTGGGAAATCTATGGAAGAAAATGCAGCTAACCTATCTTTATTATTCAGTAGTGCTTGTAGAGACAGAGCTAATTCAATGAAAGATTTCACACATGTTCTTTCTTTAAGTGGAGGACTTGATTCTCGCGCTGTAGGTGCCGGTCTAAAGAGAAACAATATACCTTTCCGTGCTATGACCTATCTTAATGATAATAGAGGCGTTGCTATAGATGCAGAAATAGCAAAGCAAGTCTCCAAACTATATGATATAAATTTTAGTCTCTGCAAACTTCGACCTCCAACAGGCAATGATTATCTTAAATTGTTACATATAAAAAATGGTCTTAATTCTCTTGCGATGAGTTTCATTTTGCCATTTTTTGAAAATTTAAGAGAGAAATATGGCCCAAGAGTTGTTTACTTCACCGGGGATATGGGTTTGGCAACAATGAAAAATAACTCTCCTTTAAAAAAATTTAAGAATATTGATGAATTGATTGATTATATATTTAAATATAATTCATTATTTTCACTTAGTGAAACAGTAAATTTAGTCAGAATAGAAGAAGACGAAATTAGAGAGGACCTTAGATGTCAACTTCTTAGTTATCCAGAGTTTAGCTTATCACAGAAATATGTTCATTTTATGATTTATGGAAAGGCTATTAACTGGGGATTTGAAGGAATTGACAGAAATAGATATTATTTCTGGACAGCAACTCCCCTACTATCAAATAAGGTATTTTCATATTCTATGAACTGTCCAGATAATCAGAAAGGTCCTCACAAGTTGTACAAACACTTTTTCATAAACTTATTTCCTGAGGCTGCTGAAATTATTTATGGAGATTATATGGTACCTATTACATCAAGGAAGATTATATTCAAGAAATTTATATCTTCTATATACAGTAATAAACTTCCATCTGGAATAAAAAATCTTGTAAGAAAATATTTATTTAATCACTGGAAACCTTATGAAGAAAACTCAATTTTTACAATTTGCCTAACAGAACAGTTAACTAATTGCAACGCTATCTCTGAATATTTAGACATTCAAAGTGTAAAGAACAAGATAAAAAATATTAACAGAGGATATTTTCACAATCTATTTACAATAGTTTCATTAATTGAGCGGATTACAAATAGAAAAAGTACATTTGAGAATTATAGAAATTCTTTTTTTGTAGATAAAATATGAAAAGAGTTTTAATTATTACTTTCTATTTCCCTCCGAATCCAACTATTGGTTCCCAGAGATCTTATCGACTGGCAAAATACCTTCCTAAGTACGGTTGGGAGCCGATAATATTAATACCAAAGCTGTACGGAGAATTACCGTCTAATGGTATGAAAGTAGTGCAAACTGAATATAAAGACATCATTAAAATCTATAAATCAAGATTAGGTTTTGATGACAGTAAAAGTCTTCGGGAACAACTGTGTACAGCTAACGCAGAAAATTTTTATGAAACGTTGAAAGGCAAAGTTGTTAAGTTATTAAAAGAAATTATGACGTTTCCAGATCAAACAAAAGGATGGAATAAGTTTGCACTTAAGTCAGCTATAGAATTATTGGCCCATGAAAAGATTAATGCAATTATCAGTAGTTCTCCCCCGGTAACAACTCATTTAATAGCAAAAAAAATTAAGTTAAAAACAAATATACCATGGATAGCAGATTTACGTGATCTCTGGAGCCAAAATCACTTTAATGATATAAATAATTTGG
>JBKBXU010000268.1:0-6675 GCA_046313675.1 Cytophagaceae bacterium | reverse complement strand
TGAAATATTTTGAAAGAAGATTAGAATCTAAAACCTTATTTAATGCTGACGTTTTAGTTACAGTTACACCAAAGTTTGAACATATACTTAAAAGAGTTTATGGCAACAAAAAAGTAGTTTTAATAACTAATGGATATGACAGTGACGATTATATCGATGATCAAGAAGTTAAACTTACAGATAAATTTACTATTACATATACTGGAAACTTTTACAGCAAAAAAATAGACCCATCACTTTTATTTATTGCTGTATCTGAACTTATTAAAGAAAATAAACTTAATAAACATTTAATAGAAATAAGATTTTATTCAAAAAAAGCATCATGGTTGTTAAACGATGCTAAAAAATATAACTTACAAGATATTGTAAATTATTATGGATATATAGACAGAGAGAAGATATTACAAAAGCAAAAAGAGTCTCAGATATTATTAGTACTCCTCGAGAACCGTAACATAGAAATCACCTATTGTCCTGCCAAGATCTATGAATATTTAGGAGCTAAAAGACCTATCATTGCAATTGGTGGTGACGGAGGCTATGCAAAGGATATTTTAGAAACAACAAATGCTGGTAAATTTGCAAAAAATGTTACCGAATTAAAAGACATCCTTGTAGGATATTATAAGGAATTTTTGGAGTCGGGCAAAGTAAAATGTCAAAGTAACAGCAATATTGAAAGTTATACTTACGAGAATATAGCAAAAAGATATTCTGAAGTATTAAACCGTTTAATTGCAAACCATACCGGAACATAATGGAAAAGTTAAGAAATACATGCGACATTAGGTGATAATAGATCATTATGCAAAGGCATATCCGATATTTGGTAGGATACAGGGATTTTATAGTAGGAGGTTTCAGGATATGCGTTGGAGTCTCAGGAAATTTTCAGAGAGTGAGGTAGCTGAACAAAGGTTAAAGATTATCAAGTTTTATGAGCAATACGGGGAGAAGGCAATGAAGAAGGCATTTGGGGCAGACAGGAAGATTATTAGTAAGTGGAGGAAAAGGCTTAAAGACAATGGAGGCAGTCTTACAGCCTTAATCCCTCAATCTACTCGCCCCCATAATGTAAGGAAACCTCAAACTCATCAAGAGGTTGTTTCTTTTATCAAAGGGATAAGGCAGAAGTATCCTCGGATAGGGAAGCAGAAGATAAAGCCTTTGTTATATAGCTATTGTAAAGAACAAGGGATTAAAAGCGTTTCTGAATCTACAATAGGCAATATAATCAAGAGGCATAAGCTATACTATCCCAATACAAGCAGAATATACCATGACCCTAACAGCAAATGGGCAGAGAATCAGGCAAAGAGGAAGAAGAGGTTGAAGATAAAGCATCCAATAAAGCCAAATGAGTTTGGGCATATAGTATCAGATACAGTTGAGAGGGTAACGAATGGTGTGAGGGATTATTTTATTAGTGCAATAGATGCGAAACTTAAGTTTGCATTGACAATTAATTACAAGAGGCTTACAAGCAGGAACGTGAAGGATTTTTATGAGAGGTTTAAGAAGGTATATCCCCTTACCGTTAAATCAGGCAGACGGATAATGGTTCAGAGAATCTTAAGGAGTTTGATGAGCAGAATAAGAGGGATGGGATGCCTCATTATTTTTCCTATCCCCATTGTCCTAAGATAAACACCTATATTGAGAGGTATAATAGGACCATTCAGGAGGAGTTTATAGATAACAATCTGGATGTGATTTATGATAAACCATTCTTTAACCAGAGGCTGGCTGAATATCTGATTTTTTACAATACCAAAAGACCTCATAAGGCTCTTGGCTTGAAAATCCCATTAGAGTATTTAATTGAAAATGGAGGAATGTCACAAATGTCTTTGACTTATACAACAAAATAGACTTACTAAATAAGAAGTGGTATCTTAGTTAGAAGGTTAGCGTCGCCGCGTCAAAAAAGAGTATTTCACAATAGAGATAATGTAGGGGATGAGGAAGGCAGCTATCTTTAATGTAATGGGACTAAATTGGAAGTAATAAACATAAAATCATATTTTATAAAAGGTTCTTTGTGGGTTGCAGTCGGAGCAGTTGTAGTTCTGACAGCATCCTATGCCATTGCCAACGCAAAATGGCTGTACCCAGGATTTATATTATTATTTCCTTTATTGGTATACATCTTTTTTAAGATTCCATTTTTGTTCTTTTTTGGACTTTATGCTTCTATAATTCCACTTGACTCAGTTTTGCTGATTACATCAGGTCATAGTCTGACAAAATATCTTGCAATCTTAATTATAATTATCTTATTTCTGAAAGGTATATCTGAAAATAAGTTTATGAGGCCTGATAGAATAGTAATCTGGTTAATTTTATTGAGCTTCTATTCAATATTAACAATTTTGTGGGCAATTAATCCACAACTCTCTTTGGGTAATGTAAGAAATGTTGTGGCATTACCGATTTTCTACCTCATTGTCTCTTCATACAAAGTTCATTTGAAAGACTATGAAAAACTTAAATGGTTTATTATCTGTGGTGGATTCTTGACTGCCTTAATGGAACTTTATAGCTATAAAACAATTCTTCAGGCCAAAACAGACATTGACAGGGTTGCAATTATGCTTGGCGATCAGGCTTCATCCCTAAACACTCTGGCATTCAGTCTTCTTATACCTGTTGCTGTAGTTTTCGGTAAGATACTGCAAGCGGAAAAAAAAAGAAAACTTTTTCTTATAACTATACTCGGCTTTATGCTCTTTAGCATAATCCTAACCGGTTCACGAGGCGGCATGCTTGGTGTAGGGGTAATTTTCTGTGTATTTTTTCTATATTCAAAGAAAAAAATTACGCTTCTTGTCTTAATCGTTGCTATTCTTATTCTCGCAATTTTTTTTGCGCCAAGTTTCTTTTTTGAGAGATGGAAAATTGCATATGAAACAGGGGGAGATGGAAGGACATATATTTGGTATGTCGGCTTGATAGCTTTGCAAAAATATTTTTTTATAGGAGCTGGTCTTTACAATTTCCCAGCAGCATACAATGAATTTGTAGAGTATTCCCCGATTTACATGGGAATCAATAGAGCTTCACATAACATATATATAGGTCTATTTGTTGAATTAGGAATAGTTGGAGTTATATTGATGCTCACATCATTTGTTAAACACTACAAAGCAATAGACAAAGATTCTAAATTTAATAGATACGATATTGATTCTATTGTCTTAAAGGCCTCCTTCTGGGCTCTTTTAACCTCCAGTTTTTTTCTTGATACCTTTTGGGACAAACCATTCTGGTTACTCTGGATGTTAATCCTTATAAGGAAAAATGCTCTAAGGAAAGAATCAGCTAGATTTTATACAATCCATAACAAATCCAATGCCATCTAAGCAACAGCAAAATAACCAAGTTGATATAGAATTGATAGTGCTCACAGCTATGTTTCCGAGAAGACACGAGCCTTACCAAGGTACATTCGTTTATGAACAGGTTAGGGCTTTAAGAAAATTTATTAAAGGACAAATAACCGTGGTTGTAATGGTCCCATGGTCTCCGAGGTTTTTATGGTTTAAAAAAAAATGGAAAAAATATGGGGAAATAGAAAGAAAGAATATTATAGAAGGAATAAAGGTATTTTATAGGAGATATCTAGTCATTCCCGGTAAAATATATTTTCATTTTGCGAGTATAGCTATATATTTTTCTTGTTTTTTATTATTAAGAAAATTATTAAGAAAAAATAACATAAGAGCAATCGTACATACTCATACCATTCTACCAATTGGATTAGCAGGGGTTTTACTATCAAAAAAGTTTAAGATTCCGCATGTCTGCACTGTTCACGGTTCCGACATTAACATCTATCCCTCTTATTCAAGGTTAGCTTACGCTTTAACAAGATATGCCCTTCAAAGAAGCGATCATATAATAGCTGTCAGCAATAAGCTCAAAGAAAAGATACTTACCATTAGAGAAGGATTGAACAATATAACAGTAATATATAATGGCGCAGACCCGAATAAGTTCTTTCCAATGTCTAAAGAGACGGCAAAAAAAAGGCTTGGAGTAGATGAAAGAAAAAAAGTTATATTATTCATTGGTAATTTAAAACCTGTCAAAGGGGTCAATTATTTATTAGAGGCATTCGCAAAACTACAGCATATTTATAAAAAAAATGATATTGTATTGTACTTAATTGGTGACGGCAGTGAAAAGGAAAATTTAATAAAACTATCAAAAAAACTAAATATTGATAAAAATGTTTTTTTCCTGGGAAGGAAAGACCATGATGAAATTCCTATCTGGATAAACATCGCTGATATATTCATATTACCAAGTATTAGCGAGGGATTTCCAACAGTAATACCTGAAGTTATGATGTCCGGCGTTCCAATTGTAGCCTCGGACGTAGGTGGAATATCAGAAGTAGTTATTCATAGAAAAACAGGAATACTTGTAAAGCCTGGGGATATAAATGCACTTGCAGAAGCAATTAATTCTTATCTAAGCGATGAGCAATTTACTCTAAACATAATAAGAAATGCATTGGAAATGGCTAATAAATTTACATGGATGTCATCAGCAGAAAATATTCTCGCTATATACAGGGAGATTAGTTATGGCAACACTGAAGGTATGCCACATCACTACGGTCCATAAACCTTTTGATGATCGTATTTTCCACAAAGAATGCAAAACCCTTGTGAAAGCAGGATATGAAGTTTTTTTGATTGCACCACATAATAAGAATCTTATTATTGACGGGGTTAAAATAATTGCCTTGCCTGCTGTCAAAACCCGATTGCGACGATTTTTTCTGCTTACTTTAAAGGCATTTCACACTGCTTTGAAGCTAAAAGCAGATATATATCACTTTCACGATCCTGAACTACTTCCAGTCGGAATGATGCTCAAGCTGCTGACACGAGCGAAGGTGATCTATGATGTTCACGAGGATACCCCAAGACAAATTTTGAGTAAAGGCTACATACCAAAACGATTAAGAACCATAATATCTAAGATATTTGAAACATTAGAAAATTTTTCTGCAATAAAATTCGATTATCTCGTAACAGCCACTCCTTTCATAAGGAATAGATTTCAAAAAATGGGATGCAAAGCCATTGATGTTCAAAATATGCCTTTATTATCGGAATTCACCAACATAAAACACGACTGGAGTGCTAAAGAAAAGGCAGTATGTTACATAGGAGGAATAAATAAGATAAGAGGGCTTTGCGAAATGGTGAAAGCTATGAATTTACTTCAAGACGTCAAACTTTATATTGCTGGTCCTGTAGAGAGAAAAGAAGACGAAAGTATCATAGCCAATTCCAAAAATGTAAAGTATCTTGGAAATCTAAAAAGAGATGAAATCAAAAATTTGTTTCGGAAGGTTATAGCTGGATTAGTTTTATTTCATCCTGAAGATAATCATATAAATGCTCAACCGGTTAAGCTCTTTGAATACATGTCAGCAGGGATACCTGTTATTGCTTCAAATTTTTATTTATGGAAAGAAATTGTTCAAAGCAATCACTGTGGTTTATGCGTTAATCCTTTGAATCCAAAGGAGATTGCAGAAGGTATACAATACTTGCTGACGCATCAAACAGAGGCGCAAAAAATGGGAGAAAACGGGAGAAAAATAATTTTAGAAAAAAACAATTGGGAAAAAGAAAGTGAAAAACTATTAAAAATATATAATGATTTATGATTATCAAGGAATTACCTCACAATGATTTCGGCGAGTATGAAAAAATATGCTCTGAGTATGGAACGATTTTTAATTCGTTAAAATGGCTTAAGATCTTCGGTGATAGGGTTAAGATTTATGGGATTTATAACAAAGGAAATAATTTATTAGGTGGATTTACAGTTTATAAAGAGAGGTTACTTAGAGCATTTATTTACCGCAATCCCCCGTTTACTCCTTTAATAGGCCCGTTTATTAAAATAGATGCTCAGAATCAGGTAAACGTAATGAATACATGGAAAGATGTGATCTCAACGATGGCAGACTTTATTGAAAATCTACTTTATTTAATTATCTCTTTCTCTTTAGACAGGCGTGTTGTTGATACCCAGCCCTTTATCTGGAGTAAATTCAAAGTAGTACCAGGATATACTTATATTCTGGATCTAACCATGTCTATAGATGATATCTGGAAAAGAATGTCTAATGAGCGGAGAAAAAATATTAAAAAGGGGCAGGGTGACGGTTTAACCGTAAAGAAAACTAATGATTTTGAGATAATCAAATCTCTTGTACTTAAAACATTTTCAAGACAACAAAAAAAAAATCAGCAAGGACTATCTTAATAAAATCCTTTTTGAATTTGCAACTGATGAAAACAGTTTTGCCTTTGTTACTTTCAGAAAAGAATGGCCTATCGCATGTTCTTTTTGTATCAATGATAAGCATACAGCATATTATATTCTTGGTGGTTACGACAATGAACTTAAACATCATGGTGCGGGTGCTTTAGCCATGTGGGAAGCGATAAAGTATGCTAAGAATCGTGGACTAAAATATTTTGATTTTGAGGGGTCAATGGTTCCGCAGATTGAAAGATACTTTAGGGGATTCGGAGGAATACTGACTCCCTACTACAGAATTAATAAGGCTAAATTACCTTTAGAGATGCTCCTTAAGTTTTATAAGAGAGAACTATTCTAATGAAAGTCATAATTTCACAT
>JBKBXU010000267.1:0-6719 GCA_046313675.1 Cytophagaceae bacterium | reverse complement strand
TGGGGACGATTTGCAACAGGTCATTTCGGGATTGAAGAGAGACACTATGAGTGTTTATGTTTTTCACTTGGACACGCTGGCAAGTTATAGTTGGGAAGTCATACAGAGGGAGTATAAAATACTTAGCCGCTATGATTTTGGTCTCTCAGATCTTGAGGCCTTGGGTTTCGTAATCTCTTATCCTGAAGAACTGAGTGTGGATGAGCAAATTAATCAGGCATTTGCCCCAATCACAAATATTATTTCCAACATTGTGTTTATCCCATTGGGAAAGTATCCATTCATTATTTATTGGTTAATTGGCGCAGCGGTATTTTTTACATTTTTCTTAAAATTTGTAAACATTCGGTCTTTTCGGCATGCCATTTCAATTGTAAAAGGAGACTATGACAATCCTAATGATGCGGGAGAGGTAAATCACTTTCAGGCACTGGCTACGGCATTGTCAGGCACTGTGGGCTTAGGTAATATTGCCGGGGTAGCAGTTGCAATTTCCCTTGGAGGCCCGGGGGCAACCTTTTGGATGGTAGTTGCCGGGTTTCTGGGAATGACATCAAAATTTCTTGAATGTACGCTTGGAGTAAAGTATAGAATTGAAAATCCTGACGGATCTGTATCCGGAGGGCCAATGTATTATATCAGCAAAGGTTTTGCAAAAAGAGGATGGGTAATAACAGGGCGTGTTTTGGCAGCTTTTTTTGCCATTATGTGCATAGGAGGGTCTTTCGGTGGCGGAAATATGTTTCAGGGAAATCAGGCAGCAAGACAATTAATTAATATAACCGGTGGCGCAGAAAGTTTTTTTGCCAACAGCGCCTGGATGATTGGTGTGATCATGTCCGTTCTGGTAGGACTGGTAATTATAGGAGGTATTAAATCCATTGCCAGGGTTACCGAGAAAATTGTACCCTTCATGTGCCTTGTGTATGTTTTGGGCGCAATTGTAGTTCTGATAAATAATTTTGCGGTACTTCCTGAGACATTTGGTATAATAATCGGTCAGGCCTTTGTTCCGGATGCCATGTATGGAGGTTTTCTCGGAGTTCTTATACGGGGTTTCCAAAGGGCGGCCTTTTCCAATGAAGCCGGTGTTGGATCTGCTTCTATTGCACATTCTGCAGTAAAAACCAATGAACCGGTGAGTGAAGGTATAGTCGCTCTCCTGGAGCCGTTTATTGATACGGTCGTTATTTGTACTATGACGGCCTTAGTTATTGTTAGTACCGGACAGTACCAGAATGTGGCAGGCACCGACACCGCTGTTGGGATTTCTTTAACTTCATCAGCATTCGAGCTTGTCATATGGTGGTTTCCTTATATACTTTCGATTGCCGTTATTCTTTTTGCCTTTTCTACGATGCTTTCATGGTCATACTATGGGTTGAAGTCCTGGACGTATCTTTTTGGGCAATCTAAAGCCGCAGATTACAGTTATAAAATTGTTTTCTGCTTTTTTGTAGTAGTAGGATCGGCTATGAGCCTTGGGAATGTTATAGATTTTTCAGATGCCATGATTTTTGCAATGAGCTTTCCTAATATCATAGGGATGTACCTTATGGCGCCTGAGATTAAACGTGACCTCAATGATTATTTGAGAAGAATTAAGACCGGGGAGATTAAGAAATATAAATAATCTGGTATAGACTTTCAATTTACTTAAGTGGTGTTTTTAGTGCATAGGACATCTTGCAGTCAGATTTTTAAATATTTCCATACTATATTTGACATTTTAAAGAACTTTTCTGTTTTCTAATGGAATAGTAAACTTTTTGGGCTGTTTTTTCGAATAATCCCATAAGTACCCAATCAGCTTATGGAATTAGTAGATAATTTTTCAAAAAAGAAGAGGAGCATAGAGTCGAACTTAAAGAGCAGGTTTTTTAAGATTCAGGAAAGTAGATTAAGAGGAGCGTTTTCTGACCCTATTATTAGCACTTCAGTTACTTTTATTGTATTGACTATTATCATAGTTTTTTTAACCATACCCTATTTTAAAGATGATCCGACGGAGTATTTTCGGAGTATTTTAATTGAGGCTCATGGAATGCTTTTTGATGTTGCTATTATAGGTATCCTTTTGTACTGGTTGAATAAGCGTGGTGAAAAGAGAATAAGGATTAACAGATACCGTGAAGAGATCGAGGACATCAGACTTTGGAAATCGGAGGAAGCTAATTTCAAGATCCTTGGTAATATTAAAAGACTCCTAAGGGAAAATGTACGTAAGCTTGACCTTCATCAATGTTATTTGAAAAATGTAAATCTTAGTGGAGCCGAGCTGTATGAGTCGAACTTAAACAGCGCAGATTTGAGCTTCTCTATTTTGAGCGAAACAGATTTTTCAGACGGAAAATTGAACTACCTTAATCTGGAAGGTGCTACGTTGAATAAAACTAATTTTCAGGGAGCCTCCCTTAATGCCGCATGTCTGATTTCTGTGCGGGGAATAAAAACAAACTTTAAAAACGGCCTTCTTATTAAGGCGGATTTTGGTAAAGCCTTTTTGATGGAACCGGATTTCTCAGGGAGCGATCTCTCCGGAGCAAATTTTGAAGCTGCAAATTTGTATATGGCCAATTTTACCGGAACCACTGGTTTGTCGGCGGAACAATTTCAGAATATTAAACACCTAAACAGGCCTATAATGGATGAGAATCTGTATAAAGAGATACTTGAGCAGTGTCCAAATTTAACGATTCGTGTTTCATAGAGCCTTACTATTACCAGAGCATCAAAAGATTTTTTGCTCTTTTGATGCTCTGGTAATATGGGGTCAGTTATTTTTTCTGCTCTGCAATCTGATTGGTGCTGATGTATAATTCATCCAACTGCTTGTTGCTAATCGTGGATGGAGAATCAATCATTACATCTCTTCCGGAATTGTTTTTAGGGAATGCGATATAATCTCTGATGGTATCGGCACCACCAAATAAAGCACAAAGCCTGTCAAACCCTAAAGCTATTCCACCATGTGGAGGTGCTCCGTATTCAAAAGCCTCCATAAGAAATCCAAACTGTTCTTTGGCTTCTTCCTCAGTGAAGCCCAGCTTTTGGAACATCATTTCCTGCACCTTTCGGTCATGTATCCTTATAGACCCTCCACCTATTTCAACTCCGTTTATAACAAGGTCATAGGCGTTTGCTCTTACCTGTCCGGGGTCTTTTTCGAGCAGCGCCATGTCTTCCGGCTTGGGCGATGTAAACGGATGGTGCATGGCAAACCAGCGGCCTTCTTCTTCGTTCCATTCCAATAAAGGAAAATCAGTTACCCAAAGCGGAGAATAGACGTCCTTATTTCTTAGCCCCAGCTTCTTCCCCATTTCAAGGCGGAGTTCGTTTAATGCTGCACGGGTTTGGTTTCCCTCTCCGGCAAGGATAAGCAGAAGATCTCCTTTTTCCACATTTGCTTCCTGGCCCCAGCGTCTTAGATCTTCTTCTGAATAGAATTTGTCAACCGATGACTTAATGGTTCCATCTTCATTGAATCGAACATAAACCAATCCTTTGGAACCAACCTGAGGTCGTTTGACGAAATCGGTTAGCTCGTCAACTTCCTTTCTAGTGAAGCCTGCACAACCTTTGGCGTTAATGCCAACGACCAGTTCTGCATTATCAAACACTACAAAACCTTTATTTTTTGCAAGATCATTAAGTTCTACGAAACGCATTTCAAAGCGCGTATCCGGCTTGTCACTCCCGTAAAACTTCATGGCATCGGCGTAGGACATCCGTGGAACCTCACCAATATCTATTCCTTTTACTTTTAGGAATAAATGCTTCACCATTCCTTCGAAAATATTGAGTATGTCTTCCTGTGTAATAAAGGACATTTCACAATCTATCTGCGTAAACTCCGGCTGGCGATCGGCTCTTAAGTCTTCGTCCCTGAAGCATTTTACAATCTGGTAATAACGATCAAAGCCGGAAACCATAAGCAATTGCTTAAATGTCTGGGGCGATTGAGGTAATGCGTAAAATTGATTTGGGTTTAATCTTGACGGAACAACAAAGTCTCTGGCTCCTTCCGGCGTGGATTTGATCAACACCGGCGTTTCAACTTCTATGAAATTCTGTTCATCCAGGTAGGCACGCGTTTCTTTTGCTATTTTGTGTCTCAACTCAAGATTTTTTCTCACTATAGCCCGTCTCAGATCCAGGTAGCGATATTTCATTCGCAACTCATCCCCGCCATCGGTTTCGTCTTCTATGATAAATGGAGGTATTTTAGCGGCGTTAAGAATTTTAATTTCAGCTAATTTAATTTCAATATCACCGGTAGGAATTTTAGGGTTTTTTGATACCCGTTCGATTACTTTACCGGATATCATCAGTACAAATTCTCTGTTGATTTTTCGTGCTATCTCAACAACCTGGGCTTCAGACGTTTTTTCTTCAATTAATAATTGTGTAATCCCATAGCGATCTCTCAGATCTATCCATATCATCCCACCTTTATCCCTTATTTTTTGCACCCATCCACAAAGTACAACTTCTTTATCTACATCGGCTATACGTAATTCACCGCAGGTATGGCTTCTAAGCATAATTTTCTTTTTTAAAAAATAAACAGATTTGCGAATTTAATCAAATGTTTTGTCGTTATAAAGAACAAAAAAACTGAATCTTAAATTTTTAAAGATTTTATTTTTAGATGAGAAGAATAAATTAAGTATATTTTGCACTAAAATGGACTTCATGAGAAGGTTATTAATCATATTGGCAATACTAACCCCTTTGCTTACAGTTTCTTCCGTCGATACCTTCGGGCAAAAGCTGAAGAAAAAAAATATTGTGAACGGGGTAAAGATGCAGCTACCTGTAGAATTTACTCAGATGTTGGAGTCAGACATGGCTATTCGTTATGTATCCCATAGGAAACCTCTTGCTTTATATACATCACCTGATCGAAATGTGGGCTTCGGTTTTAATGTAGCCACAGTCAATTGGCGGTTCAATGATCTTGAATTGCTTAAAAAGCTATACAAGTCTACTGTAATGAGCATGTTTACGAAAGTGGATATGATTGATGAAGGGGTAAAGACTATAAATGGCAAAGAATATGTGTTTTTGGAATTTACTTCTACGGTCGATAGAATAAAAAATTATTTTTATGTGCAATACATCGTCATCAATGACAGAATATTTATTTTTCATATGATGTGTCCTGCGCATATGCGTAAGGATTGGGCTCCGGTTGCCCACGAGATGATGGAGTCTGTAAAAATTAATCCATCTAAGCTTAGAAGCCTTCCTGTTGAGCAGAAAGAGCAGAAGGAGAGAGAACCTAAGCCTGATCCGAAGCCTGATAAACCGGGGCCTCCAAAAGATGCAGAGAAAAAAGAGGAAGTACCAACATTCAGATAAAACAATTAATGGAATTATCTGTTTTCAGTGACAAGCATTTTATGCAAGAGGCGTTAAAGGAGGCTCATTATGCGTATAACCAGAATGAGGTTCCTGTAGGTGCGGTAGTGGTTTGTAAGGGAAGAATTATTGCCAGGGCATATAATCAGACCGAGCAACTTAATGATTGCACCGCTCATGCAGAAATGATTGCTTTGACCTCCGCTTTTAATTATTTGGGGAGTAAATATCTTCCGGAATGCGACCTCTTTGTTACTCTGGAACCTTGCCTTATGTGCGCAGGCGCTCTTCATTGGGCTCAGGTAAAAAGAGTTGTGTACGGAGCCTCAGATTCTAAGAAAGGTTTTACGTTGCTGGGACAAAAGGTGTTACACCCTAAGACGAGTGTTTTAAGTGGAATTATGGCTCCGGAATGCGAACAGATACTCCAGAATTTTTTTAAAAGACTGAGAAATTGATAACTTTGGACTTTCATGTTTAACCTATAAATTTTTTATAATATGGCTTTTGAATTACCATCACTACCTTATTCTTCCGATGCCTTGGAACCACATTTTGATAAGGCAACCATGGAGATACACCATGGGAAACATCACAATGCTTACGTGACTAATCTAAATAAAGCAATAGAAGGTACTGATTTGGCGAATAAATCTATTGAAGATATTATGAAGCAGATTAGTAAAGCATCTGCTGCGGTTAGAAATAACGGTGGTGGACACTTTAATCATTCACTTTTCTGGAAAATACTTTCTCCGAACGGAGGTGGTAAGCCTACTGGAAAGCTTGCTGAAGCGATTGACAAAAAGTTTGGTTCTTTTGATAAGTTCAAGGAAGAATTCAGCAATGCAGGTGCAACAAGATTTGGCTCAGGATGGGCTTGGTTATGTGTTGATTCCAAGAAAGAGCTTTGCGTTTGCTCCACACCAAACCAGGATAATCCTTTGATGGATGTTGACACAAACGGATGCGCTGGAACACCAATCCTAGGTTTGGATGTTTGGGAGCATGCGTATTACCTTCACTACCAAAACCGTCGTCCAGATTATATTTCAGCATTCTGGAATGTAATCAATTGGGATGAAGTAGCTAGAAGATACCAAGTAGCAAAATAATTAAAGCTAAATATATTAGAGCCTCTTTCAAATCATGGAAGAGGCTTTTCTATTTATAAACATGACCTTTTAAGGAATTACGTGAACCATTAGCATAATTAATGCTTATCGAGCTAGTGATACAAATTAAATTAATTTCTGAAAACCACAACAAAGCTAACATAGCTAAGTTAATAGAATAATATCAACATTCCATGCTCTACAATAAACCGTACTTTCTTGCCGAAAATAAAGAATGGC
>JBKBXU010000266.1:0-6720 GCA_046313675.1 Cytophagaceae bacterium | reverse complement strand
GAATTCATCTTTTACCTGAATAAACTAACCTGGCCTTTTGCCTCCCTGGGATGGATAACAAGTATTGTACAAAGAGCCGAAGCCTCTCAGGCACGTATTAATGAATTTCTCAATACGCAAACCAATATTGTCAGCCTGAAAAACAGCAAATCTCCCATACAGGGAGGCATTCATTTCGAAAATGTCAGTTTTACCTATCCGGATTCCGGAATAAAAGCCCTCCGGAATATCAACCTTCATGTAAAGGCAGGAGAATCTATTGGAATAGTAGGTGCAACGGGTTCAGGGAAAAGCACCCTTGCCAATTTGATATGCAGGCTTTACGATGCTGAAAATGGAACAATTTTGCTTGATGGCATTGACATTAAAGAATATGACATCAGTTATTTAAGAAGCCACATCGGGTATGTTCCACAAGACGTGTTCCTGTTTTCTGATACTATTAAAAATAATATTTTATTCGGCACCGGCCCCTTGGATCAGGAAACCCTTGAAAAACATACTAGAAATGCCGGATTGCTGGAAAACATCAAAAGTTTTCCAAAAGAGTTTGATACTATGGTAGGTGAAAGAGGAATTACCTTATCCGGGGGGCAGAAACAGCGAATTTCAATCGGAAGAGCCATAGCCAGAGAACCAGGAATACTTATACTTGACGATAGCCTTTCAGCGGTAGATACAAAAACAGAAAACGCTATCCTTGAATCACTTAAGGGCATAATGCAAAAACGGACTACTGTGATTATCGCCCACAGAATCTCATCAGTTAAACTGGCAGATCAGATAATTGTATTAGATAATGGATCCATTGCTGATCACGGGACACATGAAGAGCTTATTAAAAGAGAAGGCATTTACAAAACCATGCATGAAAACCAATTGGCCGGAATGAATGAATAAGGATGAGCCCATATTCACCCTTATTTTAAAACTATACGAACCTTGTCCCTTTTCCTGATTTTACTTCGGAAACAAAATCCTTAACTCGCTGCTCATCTTCTTTACGGCATATCATCAATACACTGTCGTATTCGGCAACGATAAAATCTTCCAGGCCATCAATAACTACAAGTTTATCAGATGGTGTTTTTATAATGCAATTTTTGGTATCATAAGCTATAATATTACCCTGCATCACGTTACCATCTTCATTTTTAGTTGAAATTTCATACAATGACTTCCATGTTCCCAAATCTGACCATCCAAAATCACTTAGCAGGACATAAACATTGTCAGCCTTTTCCATGATGCCGTAATCTATGGAAATATTCTTGCACAAAGAATAGGCTTTTGCAATGAATGCTTCTTCATCCTCTGACCAGTATTTTTTATTCCCTTCTTCAAAAGTATCAGCCATTTCTGACATATAGTTTCTAAAACTGGCAATGATGTTTTGAACATTCCAAACAAATATTCCGGCATTCCACACAAAGTCCCCACTTTCTATGAATTTCTGAGCAAGCTCAAGAACAGGCTTCTCGGTGAATGTCTTAACCTTCTTCAATGCATGATCATTCCCATCAATGTATTGAATGTAGCCATAACCCGTATCCGGTCGGCTGGGCTGAATACCCAGGGTAATCAAGACATTCGATTTTGATGCTTCTTCAAGAGAATAAAGAATTTTGCTTTTAAAATCTTCTTCCTTTAAAATCACATGATCGGATGGCGCAATTACTACGTTGGCGTTAGGGTTTTTTTTCCTTATTTTATAACAAGCATAGGCAATACAAGGAGCAGTATTTCTTCCTATTGGCTCAGCAAGTATTTGCTGACCAGATAGAAATGGAAGTTGTTCTTTTACCAGGGATACATAAGCCTTATTGGTAACTATAAAAATATTTTCTAATGGACAAACACCTTCAAAGCGCTCCACCGTCTGCTGGATCATGGTTTTACCTGTGCCTAAAACATCATGAAATTGCTTGGGATGCTTTTCTCTGCTAAAAGGCCAAAATCTGCTGCCAATTCCACCTGCCATTATCACAGCATAGTAATCTTTATTTGCCATAAATAATTATCAAAAGTTTTAAAAAAATTAAATCAAGCCTTCTTTTAAAAGGTCATGAATATGAATAAACCCAACTACCTTGTTAAGTTTTACTGCTATTAACTGAGTAATGTTTAAATTTTGCATAAGATTAAGTGCATTAACTGCATATTCATCATGTGCAATTGTCTTTGGGCCAGGCGTCATAATATCGGAGGCCCGAATTTCTGCAATATTAGAATATTTTTTCAACATTCTTCTAAGGTCACCATCAGTAATTACCCCAACTAAGCTGTTATTTTGATCAACCACAGCTGTTGCTCCCAACCTTTTGGAAGTGATTTCTACGATTACTTCATGGAGCGGAGCATCTGCCCGTACCAGAGGCAACTCATTCTGACGATAAATGTCACTCACTTTCAGATAGAGCTTTTTCCCCAGGGAGCCTCCCGGGTGGTAATCTGCAAAGTTTTTACTGGAGAAATTTCTCGCTTCGATAAGGCAGATTGCTATGGCATCTCCAAGAGCCAAAGCCGCCGTAGTGCTGGTAGTCGGAGCAAGGTTGTGAGGACATGCTTCCCGGTCTATGGAAGCATTTAATATAAAATCGGCATGTGTCGCCAGAAAAGAATCACGATTCCCTACCAACCCGGCCAGCTTTATACCTATTCTTTTTAGCAGTGGAATTAAAATTTTTATTTCAGGAGTATTTCCGCTTTTGGAAATGCAAATCACCAAATCATCCTTCTGAATCATCCCCAAATCTCCATGAATGGCATCGGCAGCATGCATGAATACAGAAGGTGTTCCGGTTGAGTTTAAGGTAGCTACAATCTTATTTGCTATAATTGCACTCTTACCTATCCCGGTCACAACGACCCTTCCCTTAAGGATTAAAATTGCTTCGACACACCTTTCAAAATCATCATCTATAAATTCTATTAATTTCCGAATTGCGTCCGCTTCATTTAATAAAACATTTTTTGCTGTTGTTTTAATATTTTTTGCTAATTTCAAGGTATATCTTTGTTTAGGAATATTACGCTGCACAAATATAAAATTATTAAAAAAAATAAGCTATTAAGATAGAAAATGTTAGTCGAGAATGAAGTAGAAATTACCAGTAAACTTAAAGAAGTTTTTGGTTATTCTCAATTTAGGGGGAATCAGGAAGCTATAATTAATAATGTACTTGCGGGTAAAAATACATTTGTGATCATGCCCACCGGTGCGGGTAAATCATTATGCTACCAATTACCGGCCATTTTAATGAAAGGCACAGCTATAGTGATTTCCCCACTGATTGCGCTCATGAAAAATCAGGTTGATCAACTCAATGCTGTAGGGATCAATGCTTATTTTTTAAACTCCACGTTAAGTAAATCTGAAATCACCAGGGTGAAAAAAGAGACAATTAACGGGAATGTAAAATTATTGTATGTTGCACCAGAATCGCTGACAAAAGAAGAAAACCTGCTTTTTCTTCAGAAGGCAGATATTTCTTTGATTGCCATTGACGAAGCTCACTGTATATCGGAGTGGGGACATGACTTTCGTCCGGAGTACAGAAAAATACGAACCATTGTGGAAGCTCTGGGAAATTTTCCTATTATAGCTCTTACTGCTACGGCTACCCCAAAGGTACAGATAGACATACAAAAAAATCTTCAGATGGAGGATGCGTGTCTTTTCAAATCGTCCTTTAACAGAAAGAACCTTTATTATGAAATAAGGCCTAAGGTAGAGCCTAAAAAACAACTTATACGATTCATTAAAGCCAATAAAGGAAAGTCAGGAATTATTTATTGCCTCAGTCGCAAAAAAGTTGAAGAAATTGCAGAACTTCTAAAGGTGAACGATGTGAAGGCTTTACCCTATCATGCGGGTCTGGATTCCAGTGTAAGAATGCACAATCAGGATGCATTTTTGAACGAAGAGGCAGATGTTATCGTTGCTACAATTGCTTTTGGAATGGGAATTGACAAACCTGATGTGCGCTTTGTCATCCATTACGACGCACCAAAATCCCTGGAAGGTTATTACCAGGAAACAGGAAGAGCCGGAAGAGATGGGCTGGAAGGAAATTGTATCATGTTCTACAGCATAAACGACCTGCTGAAACTGGAGAAGTTTAATAAAGATAAATCTGTATCAGAAAGAGATAACGCAAAACATTTGTTACAGGAAATTTCTTCTTATGCAGAGTCTGCTGTGTGCCGAAGAAAACAATTGTTACATTATTTTGGCGAACATTTGGAAAAAGACTGCGGATTTTGCGATAATTGCACAAAACCTAAAGAAAAATTCGATTCTATGGAAGAAGTTCTTCTTGCTATTAATGCGGTAATACAAACAGAAGAAAGATTTGACATCAATCATCTTACCGATGTACTGATGGGTAAAGAAAATGAATATACCAAAAGCTATAACCATCATAAGCTGCAGGTATTTGGCAAAGGAAAGGATAAAACACCCCAGTTCTGGAACTCATTGTACCGTCAGATTATGGTGGATGAATATGTTGAGAAAGACATAGACAACTACAACACCTTAAGGGTAACGGACAAAGGAATGGATTATCTGGAAAACCCGAAACCTCTTTCTCTTTCCAAAGATCATGACTATTCTGAAGAAGCGTCGATGGAAGACGTGGAAAAAGAAGCTTCTGCCAGTAAAGCCTATGACCCTGTTCTTTTCGACGCATTAAAAAACCTGCGCAAAAAAGTAGCTAAAGAGAAAGAACTTCCACCTTACGTTATCTTCCAGGATCCCTCTCTAGAGGAAATGGCGACTGTATACCCGGTCACAAGAGAAGAACTAAGCCAGATTAACGGAGTAGGAATGGGTAAGGTCACCAAATTTGGAAAACCTTTCCTCGACCTGATCAAGAAATATGTTGAAGAGAACGATATTGTTACGGCATCTGATGTTGTAGTCAAATCATCGGTGAATAAGTCCAAGATCAAAATCTTCATTATTCAGCAAATAGACCGAAAAATTGATCTGGAGGAAATTGCTGAAGCCAAAGATCTGACCATGGCAGAACTGATTCAGGAAATTGAGCACATATGCTATTCAGGAACCAAACTTAATCTTGACTATTTTATCAATCAGATTATGGATGATGACAGACAGGATGAAGTTTATGATTATTTTATGCATGCTGAAAACGACAGCATTGAATATGCATTAAAAAAACTGGGAGATAATGACTTCTCTGAAGAAGAACTACGCTTAATGCGAATTAAGTTTTTATCTGAAATTGCCAATTAAATAGTTGATTATTCTCTTTTCTGTCAAGAATGCTTTCCTAAAGGATGTGCTTTCTTGACAGATTTTTTTAAACATAAAATATTTTAGTACATGAATATAGTAATCGTAGGGTCAGGAGGAAGAGAAAATACTCTTGCATGGAAAATTCGCCAAAGCCCGAAATGCGATAAATTATTTGTTGCTCCCGGTAATGCCGGAACTGAAAAAATTGCCACAAACATCAATATCCCCGTTAACGACTTTCCTCAATTAGGGAAATTCTGCATAGAAAACAGTATTGATATGGTGGTTGTTGGCCCGGAAGCTCCTTTAGTCGAAGGAATTAAGGACTATTTTAAAGGGAACGGCGAGCTACAGCATATTGTCATTATTGGCCCTGATAAAAAAGGAGCTCAGCTTGAAGGCAGTAAGGATTTTTCTAAATCATTTATGCAGAAATACGGCATACCTACCGCAGCCTCAAAAACCTTTACCCCGGAATCCATTGAAGCGGGACTTAAATACATAGAAAACCACTCCTTACCAATTGTTCTGAAGGCCGATGGCCTGGCAGCCGGAAAGGGTGTAATAATAGCGGAAGACAAGCAAACCGCTAATGAAACTTTAAAAGATATGCTCGTGGCCAACAAGTTTGGCTCTGCAGGGAGCAAGGTGGTCATTGAGGAATATTTAAGTGGTATTGAATTGTCCGTTTTTGTGATCACCGATGGAAAAAACTACCTTATCCTGCCCGAAGCAAAAGATTATAAAAGAATAGGCGAAGGAGACACCGGCCCAAACACCGGAGGCATGGGAGCCATATCTCCGGTTCCCTTTGCAGGGAAAACCTTTATGGAAAAGGTAGAGGAAAAGGTTATAAAGCCAACCATCACCGGGCTTAACAAGGAAGGGATTACCTATACCGGTTTTATCTTCTTTGGCTTAATGAATGTTAAAGGAGAACCCTCTGTTATAGAATATAATGCACGTCTTGGAGATCCTGAAACAGAAGTAATAATACCACGTCTCCAAAATGATATTGTTGAAATTTTCGAAGCAATGGACAAAAATGAACTTGATAAAATCAATGTATCATTTGATCCAAGGTATGCTACTACAGTAATGATGGTGGCGGGAGGATATCCTGGAAATTATGAAAAAGGAAAAGAAATTTCCGGCCTGGAAAAACCTGAAGACGTCCTTGTATTCCATGCAGGGACAAAAAGTGGAAAAGATGGTAAAGTTTATACCGACGGCGGCCGTGTTTTAACCGTTACCGCTTTTGGTACTGAAATGCAGGATGCGTTGAATAAAGCCAATAAAGCGGCTGAAGTAATTAACTGGCAAGAAAAATACTACCGCCGGGATATAGGGTTTGATTTACTCTCCCTGGAGGTAGCCAAATGATTTAAAGGTTTTTAGGATTTTGTAAGTCATGAAAAAAAATTAACTTTAATAAATCATAGTATTAAATCGTT
>JBKBXU010000265.1:0-6721 GCA_046313675.1 Cytophagaceae bacterium | reverse complement strand
AATGAGAACACTTACACACTCAAAGAAATAGAGGGGAAAGAGTGAGAATTGGGAGAGGAAGAGCCCTGAAGGGGCGTAAACAGTCTGAACATAGGGTATAGCCCTATGTGACCAAAATTCAGCATTTATAATTCAGAATTATCAAAAGCCCCTACTCCAAATTAAATTGCCATCGCTGCGGTAAGGGCCCGTGAGGCCCGCATAGTGGAGGCCTCACGGAATGCCTTGTGCGGCGGGGCGCCCCAAAAAATATAAGTTTTCACCCTGTACTACTTCCATACATAAAACCGGCATGTGGAAAAGTTTTTAGAAATAATAATATTATTATTAAACACTAATAATCAATAATTTAAAAATAAAAAAATCCTTTTTTTACTCTATAGGCAATGAATAAAAAATCAAATTTTTAACTTACCCGGCTGAGCAGGCACGGAGGTTTTAAAAAACTTCATTAAATTAGCATCTGATCGAATCACATCACTTGCAATAATAAAATGGATAACTTTGTTGTTTCAGCGAGAAAATACAGGCCGGCTACCTTCGACACGGTGGTTGGGCAGTCGCACATTACCACTACTCTCAAAAATGCCATTAAAAACAATCACCTGGCTCAGGCATTTCTGTTCTGCGGACCAAGAGGGGTTGGAAAAACTACCAACGCAAGGATATTAGCCAAAACAATCAATTGTCATAATATAACAGAAGATGTTGAAGCCTGCAATGAGTGTGAGTCGTGTGTGAGCTTTAACAAAAGTTCTTCTTTTAATATTCATGAGCTGGATGCTGCGTCGAACAACTCGGTAGACGACATTAGAAATCTTGTAGACCAGGTTCGCTACCCACCTCAGGCAGGAAAATACAAAATCTATATCATAGATGAGGTTCACATGCTTTCAAATGCGGCGTTTAACGCATTTCTGAAAACGCTGGAAGAACCTCCCTCCTATGCCATTTTTATACTGGCAACTACGGAGAAGCATAAGATTATACCGACTATATTATCAAGATGTCAGATTTTTGACTTTAACAGGATTCAGGTTAAGGACATAGCCGGGCATTTATCACAAATAGCAGAAAAAGAAAAAATTACGGCTGAGCCGGAAGCACTTCACCTTATAGCCCAAAAAGCCGATGGTGCGCTAAGAGATGCCCTCTCCATCTTCGACCTGATTGTAACCTTCTCTTCCAATAATACTGTTACGTATAAGACGACCATTGAGAATCTGCATATTCTGGATTACGATTATTATTTTAAGATCACGGATCAGTTACATGCCCAGGATGTATCATCTGCTTTGCTAACTTTTGATGAAATTATACGTGAAGGTTTTGATGGCCACAATTTTATAGTCGGCCTTTGCGAGCATATTCGTAACCTTATGGTATGCAAAGATACAGCCACATTAAAGCTTCTCGAAGTATCGGATGATGTGAAGAAAAAATATGCCAGTCAGGCGGCGAGCATTCCTGTTTCGTACCTTATGTCGGCTTTGAGCATCGGGAGTCAGTGTGACATACAATATAAAAGCAGCAAAAATCATCGCTTGCATGTGGAATTGGCGCTTATGAAAATGGCCTATCTCAATGCAGCTTTACAACTAAGTACTCAGTCCACACCGGAAGGTGAGGTAAAAAAAAAACCTGATTCCGCAGTAGCTTCCGTGTCTTCTGCCGCTGCGGTGGCGGCACCTGTTGCTCCACCTAAAATAGTGGACAAAGGGCCAAAAAGTACGATGAAGATTCCGTCCCTCCACGATCTGAAAACCAATATTTCCAAGCCTAAAGCCACAAATACAAAAGAGATCCCAGAAAATACAGGCCTGGCAAAAGCCAACGAAAAATTCACCTTGGATGACCTGAAAAGTTTATGGAATACCTTCGGCAAAACATTTAAGGACAAAGGCCTGAAAAACGAATACATTGTCATGGACAGGGAAATAGGCCTTGATGAAAATTACAACATCATCGTACGCCTTGACAACATACTCCAACTGGACATACTCAACAGTTTTAAAACGGATCTGCTGGATTTTCTGAGAAAAAATCTTTGCAACGGGTCGATCATGATTGAATCACACATCGCTCCCAACGAGGAGAAAAAAATGATCTATACCGATAAAGACAAATACCGTCATCTGGTAGAAAAATACCCTATTCTGGATGAAATGCGCAGAAGATTGGGATTGGAAATTGAGTTTTAAGGCGCAAGTGTTTAAGTGTTAAGTGTTGAGTTTTGTTAAGTTAATGTTTTACTGTCATGCTGAGGCATGAAGCATCTGTCGGAGAGGAATACTTCATTTGAGCAGAGTGAGAATAAATGTAAAAAAAAGCCCTGAAGGGGCGTAACAGCCTCAACATAGGGTATAGCCCTATGTAACTAATAGGAAAAATTAGGAGTAAAAAAAATAGTTCAAAATTCAGCATTAAGCATTCAAAATTCCCGAAGGGAAAGCCTTACTCCTTATGACTTACGCCTTATGCCTATATAAATTCAACATTCAACATTCCCTTCAGGCAAGCCTTACTACTTACTACTTACTACTTATGACTTATGACTTATGACTTATGACTTATGACTTACTACTTACTACTTATGACTTACTACCTTAATCAGAAAAAACCTTCGCTATGAAATCTTTTAAAACAAAATTTGGTTTCTTTAAGTAACTCATACAAATTTGTTTTACACCACATATTGTTAAAGAATGAAAAGACAATTCTATTATTTATTCATTTTTAGTATACTGGCGGTCTTCTATTCGGAGAATGCCCTTGCACAAACTTCTGACAAATTCCTTACAAAGACTATAACAGAAAACGGTTATACGTATGAAACGGTCACCAACGACCCGTTTGATAGTCGTATATATACTCTTAAAAACGGCCTAAAAGTCTATCTGACCGATTACAAAGAGACTCCAAGAATACAGACCTACATTGCTGTTCGAGCCGGAAGTAAAAATGACCCTGCCGATGCGACAGGCCTGGCCCATTACCTCGAACACATCTTATTTAAGGGAACGTCAAAAATAGGCACTACAAATTGGGAAGCAGAGAAGAAAGAACTTGACAAAATAGAAGCGCTGTATGAAAAATACCGTCGTACCACCGATCCGGCAAAAAGAGCAAAGATTTATCATGAAATTGACAGTGTTTCGCTTGTAGCTTCTTCCTATGCCATAGCCAATGAGTATGATAAAATGCTGAGCAACATAGGAGCCAAAGGAACGAATGCATACACCTTCGTGGAGCAAACAGTCTATGTGAACGACATTCCTTCAAACCAAATTGAAAAATGGGCTCAGATCGAAGCTGAAAGGTTTAGCGAAGTAGTGCCGAGACTTTTCCATACCGAACTAGAAGCGGTTTATGAAGAAAAGAACAAGGGCCTTGACAGTGACCGCAGAAAGGTATGGGAAGTTACACTGGAAAACTTGTTTCAAACACACACATATGGCACTCAGACAACCATAGGAACGGTAGAACATCTAAAAAACCCTTCCATAACGGAAATAAAAAAATACTTTGATACCTACTATGTTCCCAACAACATGGCCATATGTATAAGCGGTGACATTGATTTTGATGAGATGATCAGAGCCATAGACAAATATTTTGGTCACCTGGAAGCAAAAGAAGTACCGGTATTTACACCAGCTGTTGAAGAGCCGATTACAAGTCCTATAAGTAAAACTGTTTATGGGCCGGATGCTGAAAGTTTAAGCCTGGCTTTCCGCTTGGGCGGCATAAGCAATGATTACGCAGGAGGAATTCCAGACCCACATATGGTAAAACTAATCTCCATGCTTTTAACCAACGGCCAGGCAGGAATTATAGATTTGAACCTTAATCAACAGCAAAAAGCACGGGGTGCTTACTCCTACGATTTGGCGTTCAACGACTATTCCATCCATGTATTAGGGGGAAGCCCCCGGGAAGGCCAAAGTCTTGAAGACCTACAAAAGCTGTTGCTGTCTCAGCTGGAGTTGATCAAAAATGGTGAATTTGATGAGTGGCTGATACAGGCGGTAATCAATGACTACAAAACCAGTCAGATGAAAGAATTTGAAAGCAATAAAACACGGGCACATGCCTTTGTAGATGCTTTTATTTCAGGAAGGCCGTGGGCTGAACACATACGTGAAATTTCCATTCTGGAATCCATAAGCAAGCAGGATATTATTGACTTTGCCAATAAGCATTATAAAGACAATTATGTGGTAGTCTATAAAAAAACAGGTCAGGATACCAGCATTCAGAAAGTACCTAAACCAAAAATTACACCTGTGCCGGTCAACAGGGATGTGGAATCTGAATTTTACCAAAAGGTGATGTCAAAGCCTTCCAAACCATTGGAACCGGTATTTGTAGACTATGATAAAGACATAAAAAAGCTTAAAACGAAGAAAAAACTTCCTGTCAATTATGTAAAGAATAAGGAAAATGACCTCTTTACACTCAATCTTGCTTGGGACTTAGGAAAGGATACCGATCGAAGGTATGCTGTTGCTGCCGGATATATGAACTATCTGGGGACAAAGAAAATGAGTGCGGAAGAAGTGAAAAAGGAGTTTTTCAAATTAGGCTGCAGTTATCACTTCTCCGTATCCAATGATGAACTCCATATAGTGCTTACAGGCCTTAATGAAAATTTTGACCAGGCACTCAAACTTATGGATGAAATCATTCAGAATGCCAAGCCTGACAAGGGGGTACTCGCTAACCAGATTGATGATATTCTGAAAACCAGAAGAGACCATAAGTTGTCCAAAGACATTATATTAAGGTATGCCATGTCCAGCTATGCCAAATATGGTCCTAATTCTTCTTTTACGAATATCCTTACGCAGGAGGAACTGATAAAATTGAAACCTGAAGAGCTTACCGGACTTATTAAAGACCTGAAAAGTTTTAACCATAGGGTTAATTATTATGGCCCTTCTGATAGTAACAAGCTTGTGGCTTCATTAGACAAAAATTATAAGACAGCCTCAAAATTGAAAGGAGTACCTAAGGCCGAAAAATTCAAGCACTTGGATATTCCTGAAAACATCGTTTACTGGGTAGATTATGATATGGTTCAGGCAGAAGTTTTATTCCTGAGTAAGTCCATTGACTACGACAAATCACTGATACCTGTAACCAGCATGTTTAATGAATATTTTGGAGGAGGAATGGGTTCACTGGTATTCCAGGAAATGAGGGAATCAAAAGCCCTGGCCTATTCGGTACGCTCCAGGTATGAAAATGCTTCCAGGCAAGAAGACCCGAACTACATCGTTTCATACATAGGTACCCAGGCAGATAAGCTGGATGAAGCAATAGAAGGTATGGATGCCTTACTAACAGAAATGCCTCAGTCAAAAGCTCTGTTTAATAATGCGAAGTCCGCACTAAGGGAAAACCTGACTACTACCAGAATTACCAAGTCGGGAATTCTGAGTGATTATGAGAGGGCAAAGAAACTTGGCCATACCTATGATATCCGAAAAGATATATACAAAAGTCTGGATGAATTTACCTTTGAGGAGCTGAATGCCTTCCACAGAAAATATATTAGCGGACAGCCAAAGGCAATTCTTATTATAGGTTCAAAAAGCCAAATCGACTTTGATTCTCTGTCAAAATACGGTAAGGTCAAAGAATTAAAGCTGGACCAAATATTTGGATATTAATTTAACAAAGTAAGACAAGAGACTCCGGGATGAAAATTTCGGAGTTTTTTGTTTAAACTAAGGCATAAGGAGTAAGACGTAAGTCATAAGAGGAGGGGGATTATTGGTTATTCAGTTACTAAGTTATAGATTCAATGAAGTTTTGGATAAGATAGTGTTAAGATTTGAGTGTTAAGTTGCTGGGACTACGGACTAACCAACAGATTACCGTGGCTTGCCACAGTTGAAAAGCCTCGAAATGACGGTAAAATCCGCTCCTCGCTCTCCGCTCTTTTTTTCCGCTCTCCTCAGGGCTCCAGCCTATGAATAAGGTGGAAGGCACAAGGGGCTGTGGACTATTGACTATGGACCGTGGACAGAGTAGAACCCTGCCTACCCAATAACCTACAGGAAACAGTATAACACCAAATATCTGACATATAGTAATTTGTCACAATAAATCAAAAATTTAAAATTAAGTGCGCTTTGGCATAATGTAAAACCCTCTTATATTTGCCAGCTATTATATTTATCAGATATAAATTCACCCCGAATTCCGGCGGTGCTACTATAAACTTAAAGAAGAAATGACAAACACATCAAAGATTATTTACACGATTACTGATGAAGCTCCTGCTTTAGCCACATACTCTTTTTTACCTATTGTAAAGACATTTACCAAGGCGGCAAACATTGCTGTTGAAACGCGGGACATCTCCCTGGCAGGAAGAATTTTAGCTACTTTTTCTGACAGACTAACAGACAAACAAAAACACAATGATGAACTGGCTTATTTAGGTGAGCTAGCAAAAACTCCCGAGGCAAATATCATTAAGCTACCCAACATAAGCGCATCCATCCCACAGTTGGATGCAGCCATCAAAGAGCTTCAATCACAAGGATATAACCTACCTGATTACCCACAGAATCCTAAATCCGATATCGAAAAAGAGATTAAAGCCAGATATGCAAAAGTACTAGGAAGTGCGGTGAATCCTGTATTAAGAGAAGGGAACTCCGACAGAAGAGTAGCAGGCCCTGTGAAAGAATATGCCAAAAAGAACCCT
>JBKBXU010000264.1:0-6723 GCA_046313675.1 Cytophagaceae bacterium | reverse complement strand
CAAAATGACTCCTCAGACCCGGGAGCAACATATTCTTTTCCGGTTATAATTGCTGGTGGAATTTTTTTAACCTCAATTTTTCTTGAAATACTCATAGGGTAAAATTCATAATCTCCTGAAAGTTTAGCGGTTATGGTTGTACTGCCCTCTTTGTTTGCTGTTAGGTTTCTGCCAACTATTTGAGCTATACCAGGGTCTGAAATACTGTAGCTTAGGTATCCGGGTAGCTCATATCCAGGCAGCACAAATGGTGGTGATGAGAGGTATAAAATAGGAATAGGAGGTAAGGTGAAGTTGTGAACTTTTTTCAATTTGAACTTCAAAAAAGCATGGTGGTATCCATTGGAATATGAATCTCCTAAGACAAGAAGGCTATAATCATTTTTACTTAGCTGAGCGGAAGTCGCATAAAACTCCGCTTGTCCTAATGCACTGGTAACTTCATCAATCGGTGACCCGTTTTCTTCAAACCAGAAATAACCAAAAAATTCTGCATAAGAATAGTTGGTAAATAATCCATAAACAGATATCCGGTTATTTCCTACTATGATTTTCGCATGATTAAATCCCCCAAACGAAGATAGGTCAAAATTATACTCACCTGTTTCATTAAAAGTCTCATCTATTTGCCCGTTTGCGAAGTATCTATACATTCTATTGCCAAAATCCGATCCGATGACTAAAATTTTATCATTTTGAAAAGCTATGTCACAAATACTATTAGCTTGATCAACAATAATGTATTGATAGCCAAATCCATCGGTTATTACAAGCTCTCCATCAGGGAGCACTTTGGCTATGGAATTTTGCCATACATACATGAAGATTTCATCACGTTCATTTATTCTGATATATGCTACAGATTCTCCGTAAAATGGACTTATAGGTTGATTATCGAAAGAAAAGGAATTGTCCAAGCTTCCATCTGCTTCAATGCGGAATAACTGATAGTTTCTGGAGAGCAGTATTAATTTTCCTGAGCTTTGAGGACTTAGTTGTTTGAGGCCGACAATAAGATCAATTGTTAGCAGGAAACCACTGCCGTTAAAACTTGTGTCATAAGCTCCATTGTCTTTGCTTAAACAAATTATAAACGATCTGTCATATAGAGGTTCTTCTATAAAATTACCTGTAATGTATATTCTATTGCTATTGTCATCTATGAACATTTTAAAAGCATTAACTTGAAAATCAATTGAATCTTCATTCAAAATATGTTCAAAATGTTGAGCTCCGTCAATTCCAAATGTCAGATCTATATCACCATTCGGTAATAGTCTTTGTATAATTAATCTACTGGAAGTCTCAGATTTGGCTATGATAATTCGGCCAGAACCATCAATTGCAAAAGCACGAATTTCATTATCAAATACAAGTGCTCCATTGGTTCCAAAAGCAAGGTCTGGGGTGCCAGGTTGACTGAAAGAGAGTAAAGCTTTGCTAAGAAATAATACCAGGAGGTAAGTAACTTTTTTCATTACGAATGTTTCAGAAACAAAATTAAGAATATATGTGGGTATAATCAAATAGAATTAATTGGATAATATAAAGATTAATTGTGTATATTTTTAATTATGGAGATGTTTTATTTGCACTATTTTCTTTAGGTTTTATTCCAATCAATAATGTTTTAAGCTAATATATTCTAAATCAAAAGGTATGATTAAGGTTGGACTTCAGTTCTGAGAAAATTAAACATTAACTCAGGCAATGCAATTATTTCTTTATTAGCAATTGTAAGGAGGTGGGAAAAACTAATCGTATCGGGCTGGAAAACTTAAATCCTTCATCAGGAAAGGAAAGAATGCATGTTCTGGATGCAATGAGAGGGTTTGCTTTATTTGGAATCATCCTGGTTAATATGTATTACTTTTCAGGATATCGGTATTTTTCCCCGGAAAGTTTTTCTACCTATGCAATCGATGAAAATACCTTGTTTTATGTAAATTTCTTTGCATTAAGCAAATTTTACTCATTGTTCTCCTTTCTTTTTGGATTGGGTTTTGCGGTTCAGTTGAGCCGGGTTGCCGAGAAGGGACAAGCATTTTTACCTGTATATTTACGTCGCTTGGGGCTTTTGTTCATATTTGGCTTGCTGCATACATTTATTTGGCATGGTGATATCCTTACCGTATATGCTCTTGCGGCTTTGTTTTTAATCCCTTTTAGAAATGCGGGAAACCGGGTTGTTTTGCTATTTGCAGGATTTTTGTTGATTTCTCCGGTAATTCTGGATGCTCTAATGTCAACAGGTAATATTTCACCAGGGCAGGCTTTAACTGAATTTGGCAACAGATTAAAAACAGAATGGAATCTGCCCAATAATTCTACGATTATCTCATCAGGAGGATTTCAGGTTTTTTTCCTATCAAAAATAACTTCATCCCTTGAGCGGTATGCCATACTACTGGAAGGAAATCGCTTTCCTAAGTTGTTGGGGATGTTTTTAATCGGGTTTTATTTTGGAAAGAATAAACTCTTTGCCAACCCTTCGGCCAATAAATCATTCTTCATTAAAGTGTGTGCATGCTTTGGTGTAATTGGATTGCTTTTTAGTGTAGCAGGGGTACAACTTAACAAAATGCCGGTTTTTGAATCCTCAATATTAAATTCGGCTTTTTATAATTTAATTAACATCTTAGGTGTACATCCATTTTCATTGGCTTATATGGCTGGTTTTACTCTGCTTTTTGTACACCCAGCCTTTCAGAAAGCGCTCTTACTTCTTGCCCCGGCAGGAAGGATGGCTCTCACCAATTACCTAATGCAAAGTGTGTTTGGGGTAATGTTATTTTACAACATTGGTTTTGGTTTAGGGCCGGTAGGGCCAAGCATCTATATACCGGTAGCTATTTTACTATTTGCTTTCCAGGTTTTATACAGTACCATTTGGCTAAAACGATACAAATTCGGCCCCCTTGAATGGCTATGGAGAAATGGGATATATGGGAAAATTCAACCTATAAGACGATGATTTTTTTGACTTGGATTAGGCGATACATTTATTTTACTACGTAATAAAAAGTTCAATTTTCAAATTCCAGGTTGAGATTAAAATCTAATAAAATCCGCAATAAAAATGAACCAGATATAATGTAGCTGGGTTGATTAATTAGACCTTTAAATTTCAACCCTATGAGAGTATATGCACCCATCAGCGATTATTATGAGTTCATGGCTAAAATGAAAAAAGAAGAGAAAGCTAAAAAGGAAAAACAGATTAACGATCGAAGCAGGCAACAGCAAAATTTACAAGCTCAGAAGTAGTTTGAAAAAATTTAAAGAAAAAATATGAATTTTTCTCTAAATTTTCAAAACCTAAATTATGGGTAACCCGTTATTAGAAGTATGGATTTTTAAACTATACTTTTATGAAAACGCAGGCACCAATAAGCGATTACTTTGAGTTTGTTGCTAAAATGAAAAATGAGAGAAGCTCTGACAAACAGCCACAAATTCATAACACATCATCAAAGGAAATGCCTAAGCAATCTGAAAAGATTCGAAAGGCATAAAAAGATAACAGCCGGACAATATGTTCGGCTTTTTTTATATTTTCAGGTATATTTAACCTGAAATGAAGCGTTTAATATTTTTTTATTTATTATCCAAATTTCCTCATCCTTTGCACAAATTGATGTAAAAGGAGAATATAGGGGTAAAAACCTGTATGTTCAGAATCCTTTCAGCAAGGATATGGTAACTTTTTGTACCGATTCGGTTTTCGTAAATGGGCTTAAAATTCTGGATTATGTGCAAAGTTCAGTTTATGAAATAGATTTGACACACCTGAGCATGAATGACTCAGTTCACATAGTGATTTTCCATAAAAATAGTTGTAAACCTAAAATTTTAAACCAACATCATGGCTGTTCCCGAAGGGATTTTAGATACCTTTCTTTTAAAGTAGACAAGGATTCCCTGTACTGGAAAGTAAAAGCTCTAAAAAAAGGAGATTTTTGTATTGAGAAGTTTGAAAACAATACATGGAATGTCTATAAAATTTCATGGAATCAAAAAGATACCATTTTGTCTTATCCGGAAATGCACCATTCCGGGTTAAATAAATATAGAATAAAATTCATTCAGGATGATGGGCAGGTGTTTTATTCAAACGTTCAAGAATATTACTCTTCTAAATCCCCGCTAAAAATTCATGTAAATACCGAGGAGCACCGAATGGAGTTTTCTCGGACTCTGCCTATGGAACTGTTAGATCCAAGAGGCAATTGTGTGACACAAGGTGAGGTAAATCAATTAAATTTGATAACGTTAGCAGCAGGAAAGTATTATTTGAATACTGATAACAAAACCTATAAGCTAATTGTAAAATTAAGTAAAGGGGAGAGAAGGTACAGAATAAAGTTATAACAGCATGAAAAAGTTTTTTTGGGTAGCACTGCTTACTATTCTGACATTGTTTTTTGGTTTATTCCTGTTTGTTTTTACATTGGCTCCTTCCTTACCTGTTGATGCCGATGAAATTATTGAAGAAAGGATAATCACTGGGCCTTCAAATTTAATAAAGGGCGATACAGGTATAGTCAAATCAGGAGACCTTGAGATCTGGTATGAAAAAATTGAACCTAAGGATACGGTTAAAGGGACGATCTTAATGATTATGGGCCTTGGGGGAGATGGTTTGGAATGGCCACTTTATTTTATTCAACCCTTTATTGATTCTGGTTATTGCGTCATCCGATTTGATAACCGAAGTACTGGACATTCTACATGGATTGACAATCAGGATGATGAACACCTTTTTACCTTAGAAGACATGGCTGGTGACGCAATTGCTGTTTTGGATAAACATAAAGTCGAAAAAGCGCATATAATAGGTATGTCCATGGGAGGAATGATTGGCCAAATTTTGGCCTATGCTTACCCGGATCGGGTAAGCAGCCTTACTTCAATTATGTCTTCATCTTATATTAAAGATCCGGAATTACCACCTGTCCGTACCGAAATGTCTTTAACCCTTGTCGCAGCAGGCCTTCGGTATGGGCTTACTGGTAAAGAAAGAGGTGCAATGCGCACAACTATAGCAGTTCGTAACCGGCTTCAACCAAACCTTTCCACAGAACGGATAAACGTACTTGCCGATAAGGCCTTGTTTAACGAGCGTTACCGAAGAGGGTTTCATGTGAATGCGTTCAGGCAGCATAATGATGCAATACGGACCTCTGGTTCTAGAATTGAAAAAAATAAAAATATTAAAGTGCCCACCCTTGTCATTCACGGGACTGAAGATCCGCTAATACCTGTTGAACATGGTGAAAAAACAGCTTCTATAATTTCAGGTGCAGAGATGTTAGCTGTAGAAGGTATGGGGCATGATATTTCTCCTGAATTTACCGATTCAATGCATAAAAGGTTGTTTGATCTTTTTAAGCTTCAATAGCCTTCTATTTCTACCTGTAAACATTTATCAGCATAAGTGAGTTATTGCCTGCAATTCATTTCTAAAGAATAGTTTTGATGTAAAAACTATATTACATATATTTAAAGTCCAATTTTTAATAAATTAAATCTAGTTTTATGCCTAAACCACCCAGAATAAACGGACCAAGGCCGATCGTCAGGCCGGTGAAAAGAAAACCTGTAGAAGGGGCAGAGACAAAGCAAGTTGAGCAGCCAACCACTCCACCAGTTCAGTCCACCCCTGTAAATGAGCCTTCAGTATCTACTGCATCAACTCCTTCGCCAGAACCGAAAGAGGAGGCTCGATCTATTCAAGCACCTCCACCAGTTTCAGCACCTTCGCCTGTAACAACTCCGCCAGTTGCGGCAACTCCACCACCGGTATCAACTCCACCTGCACAAGAAAGCAAGCCTGAAGCGGCGATACCACAACAGCCCATTGAAGAGAAGCCTATATCTAAAATAAGTCCGGATAGAAAGCCTGAAAAAGGGCCTGCCAAACGTGAGAAGGAATCTGCAAAGAAAGAAAGTTCCTCATCTAGTCCTGTGAAGACCGCAGTAATAGTTGTTCAAAGTATTGTCATCGTACTTCTTCTAGGTGGCATTGGCTACCTTGTTATGGATAGTAAGGATAAGGATAATATATTAGCTGAAGAAGTGATTAAATCGTCTGTGTTGATGACAGATGTAGATTCAAAAGTAGCCGAAATATCCAGGCTGCAGGATAGTATAAAACTGGTGATGTTGGAAAAAGAGGCTCTTGGACAGGAGCTTGAAATAGAAAGGGCTAAGTTGCTTGAATTAGAAGATCTTAAGCTTCAGGTAAGGAATAGTAATGTGTCGATTCGTACACTTAACAACAAACTTGCCAGCATAAGAAAAAGTGAGGCAGCGATGTCCGCCAATCTTGAATCTTTGACGGCTGCCAATAAGAAACTTATCGCCGAAAGAGAAAGTTTAAAAGCCATTCTTCAGTCTAAACAAGATTCTATAAAAGAAATGGCCGGTGTTCAGACAAAGTTATCTGAGAAAGTTGCCCTGGCCTCCGTATTGCAAGCTGAAAATATAGATGTTGCAGTTATAAACTCTGCAGGTAAGGAAGTTAACACTGCTAAGGCTATGTTGACCTCGAAGATTAAAGCCAGCTTAACATTTGCCAGTAATAGTATAACCTCACATGGTAAAAAGGAAATTTATCTGAGGGTAATAGAGCCGGGTGGGGTCACCTTATATAATGGAGATAAATCTATTATTGTGGATGGCAAGAAACTGGCCTATACTGATGTCCAAACCATTAACTTT
>JBKBXU010000263.1:0-6724 GCA_046313675.1 Cytophagaceae bacterium | reverse complement strand
AAATTGACCCAGGCGTTGGCCTTGCATAACCAGGGTTCCCTGCGTGATCAATGCTTCTGTGACCGTCCCGTTAAAAGGAGCCCGTATGCGGTATTTATTTAACCGGAGTTCCATTTGGCGGATCTCATGGTATTGGGTATATATGTTTCTGCCAGTTAGAAAATACCTCTCCTGTGAGGTGGCCGGTTCCGGAAGGGATGGAATTGACCGGTTTACATCAAACTGTTCCAGATAAGATAACCAGTTTTCATAATTGTCAGAAAAATCCAGACGGATGTCCGGCATGAGCATGGTAATGGATCGTAAGAAGGAACTGCGGCTGGCGATGAGGTTTTGTCGGAATTCGCTGTCGTCTATCCTGATCAGCACTTGTCCCTGCGAAAAAGTATTGCCGGGGCGGAATGCCGGGGTGGTTGGCAGCAAAACACCTCCTACTTCCGAATAGATGTCTATACGGTCTTCTGCCGCAAGCCTGCCCGTAATTTCTATGTAAGTTGGGATTTCCCGATTATTCACTTCAAGAACCCTGACCTGTTCAGAGGGCAGGTCTGCGACTTCATCAGCTTCACGCCCCCGTCTACTTAAAAGGATGCTTGCGATAACCGCACCCAAAAAAATGAGTATCCCTGATAGTAAGATTATTCTGCGCCTGGTCATGAAAAAAATAAGTGGTGCAACATATTTGTCTAGTATATACCCGGAAAGCAGCAAAATGTTAATTTTTACTGCTTTTTAAGCATTTAATAGTATTGCTTATAAATCAGAATGTATGAGAATTCTTGGGATACTTAAAGGCTCTTTGTGTTGGATGGTTAAAATTAAGTTTTTAAAGTAGATAATAGGTCATCATTGGTCTTCTAAACCAAATGATTTGTAAAAGAACTGATTATAGGGGTACAGTAGTTTTATATCATCCTTAATGCTGCTCATAAATTTGTTTTTCATTACCTCATCATCTGAGTACTTTCTGAATGAAAAGAAGGATTTATATTTTAGTAAATGGATAAACGGGTGGTCTTCTGAAAAACCTTTGGGTGGTCGCTTTAACTTTACTTCCTCCAACTCCCCAAATCTTTTCTTGAAAGCAGGATTGTTCAGTATTTCTTCAAAGGCTGCACCATTATAGTCGATCTCATAACGGATTTTTTCCAATTTAGCTGCCTCCGGAAGATACACACCTGCTCCAAACATGGAATTTCCCGGTTCCAGGTGGAAGTAATACCCCGGGCCGCTGGATTTTCGGCCTTCATAGGAAATAAAAGCCGACATATGCGTCTTGTAGGGTGTTTTGTTTTTTGAAAAACGTATATCCCTATTGATGCGAAACATACAATCCCGAGGGTCTGTGATGCCAATGTGTGGATCGGTGGCTGAAATCATGGTTATAAGTTCTCCCACGGTTTCTTCAAAGTTCTTTCTCAGCTCATCATAGGTGCTTTTGTTGGCATGAAACCAATCTTTGTGATTGTTCTCCTTCAGTCCGTGTAAAAATTCAAATAGCCTTTCCATTTCCATAGTTTCCTAAATATACCCTCTTCCTTAAACATTAAGAAAAAAGTTTTAGTTTTCTAGGAAAACGCTATATGGATCTCAGGAAAATTTTTGGACCGGTATTAACTTTAATAGGATCTGCCGGATTAATTTATGCCGGCTTTATTTTTATTGATACCAACATGGACAGATGGATAAGTGCGCTGGTTGTTTTTATCATAGCTTCTATTTTTTTCAGCTCAGGCATTGGGCTTATTAAAGAATCATCAACCGATAAAAGAGACTAAACCCTTTGGTTTATGTAAATTACACTTACCTTTGTATATAAAATCGGTGTAAAATGAATAAGGCTGTATTAAGTATTCTCCTAGCTTTTCTTGTGCTTTCCTGCACAGAAAAAGATGCTATAAAAGAAAAAATTATTCTTGGTTTTGCCCTTCCCGAAGGCACTTTAGCTGATCAGGGCAGTATTTATATATCAAATGTAGGCAAGGAGTTTAAGCCCCTGGATAAAGACGGTGATGGCTTTATAAGCAAGCTTACCAGCGATGGCGAGATTGTGGATATGAGGTTTTTGCCGGTAAGAGATACGCTTCATTCCCCTAAAGGAATGGGTGTGGCAAACAACGTGCTTTACGTTACGGATATTGACCGCATTAAAGGCTATGACCTGGACTCCAGAAAAAAGGTTTTTGACCTGGACTTTTCAGAGGAAAAGACGCTTTTGCTTAATGACATTACTATAAAAAATGATTCGATTCTTTATGTCTCCGCCATGGATATTGACAAAGTCTACGAGGTTAACCTAAGTACACCGTCATTTAAGGAAATTATATCGTTGAAAAAACCCAACGGCCTATATTGGGACAGACCAAATGAAAAACTATATGTTGGAATGTTTGGAAGAGAAGAAGGTGGTAACGGCGAGCGTGGGGACATCGGTGTGATAACTTTTGAAAATGACAAGGCTACTTATACAGAACTTAGCAGCCACCAGGGAAATATTGACGGCCTACACTTGAAAGGAAATAAGCTGATTTTTACCGACTGGCTTTCCCGCGGCGAACATGGAGGTATTCAGATTCTGGACCTTGCTTCAGGTGAAATTTCTGATCTTACGGAGCATCAGATCAATGGCCCTGGAGATTTATATTACGACTCCTCAAAAAACAGGCTCTGGATTCCTAAAATGCGGGAGAATAAAGTCCTGATGATTCAACTGGATTGACTTATTGAGATTTCTTAGGATGGGTTTCTTCTTTAATTTTCAAGTCTGCTTTAAGAAGATATTTTAACCTTGGTGCTCATTGTGCCTTGCGGGATACTTATAAATAAACGCTTCAGCGCTGCGCTAAAGCGCTTTATTGTAGCACAGAGAACACAGAGAAGGCACAGAGGACACAGAGAATTTTATTGACTCTTGGGGCATGAGCAACTTATTATAAATGCCAAGCCCGTTTTTAGGTTAATTTTTTTTAACCTTCGTGCTCTTCGTGAAAACCTTCGTGTTCTTCGTGATACTTAAAAGAAGCGCTAAAGCGCTTTATGGTAGCACAGAGAATACAAAGAAAGGCACAAAGAACACAAGGAGTTTTAATGGCTCTTAGGATGAGTTGTTTTTAATCTATTATCCCAATAACCGTCATCCTTATTGCCAAATTTTATAACCTTTCATCCAATGTGTTGTTCTTTTAAGAGTGCGTAATTATAGCACCATGCAATGGCATATGGCCGTGAAAAGTTATTTAAAGAGGAATGGAAAAATTATCAGTTGTAACCAATATACTTTCTGCCATGATTACACCCGCAGTCTTGATTTTAGCCTGCGGATCCATTATTTTGACCACTTCTCAGAGACTTGGCACAAGCATAGAGCGTACACGTAAACTAAATGATCTGATTGATAGACTTCAAAAAGATCAAAATAATAAGGATTACACAAACCGCATGGAATACCTGTTTTATCAGTTGAAGCAGGCAGCCCACAGGGCAAAATTATTGCAACAGGCCCTGGCCTCCCTCTACATGGCTATAAGCTCCTTTGTGGCTACCAGCCTTTTTATTGGGATATTTGAAATTATCAACCTTAATATGCCCTGGCTGCCATTGGTTTTTGGTGTGGTGGGTTCCTTACTCTTGTTTTATGCGACTATACTTCTTATCTATGAATCAAGAATTGCCTTGTATGCGGTAGGGCATGAAATGAAAAATACCTTGCAGGTAAATCGAAAGTATGTAAATAATAAGTAACGTTAAAAGGGTTTTCCATGGGTCATTTTTATGACCTGCGCCGGAGCAAATGGAATGGCTTTGATTAATCCCATAAAAAGATCCGTAAGGAAAGGTTGTTTTAATAAATTTTGTAAAATTCGTCCTCGCAACAACCTATGGGAAAAAGCTTCCTGCCATTTCATAACATAAAGATCTTCCAATTCCTCCCTGCTTAGTTTTTTATTAAAATACAGGATAAGCAATTCTGAAACAATTTTAGAGGCGTGTACAGCAATGGCCATTCCATTGCCACAGAGCGGGCTGATCATGCCTGCAGAATCGCCCGCCATTAAAAGATGGCCTTCCACAGGAGCTTTTGTTTTGAACGATATTTCATTTATCACCTCAGGCTTTTCATACAAAAATTCTGCCTGCGCGAATGCCTCCTTCAGATAAGGATTTGAAAAAAGCACCTCTTCCTCCATTTCCCGAATGGAAGACTTACCTTCCATGTGTTCGCGTCCTGTTAGGTAGCACAAGCAAAGTTTATTCTCTTCAATAGGAGCAATTCCACAATAACCGTTTTGGAAGTTATGCAATGAAATAAGGTTTTTTGGATAATCGGGCAATTTTATATGGTATTTGACGCCCATAAAGGGAGAGCGCTTGTAAAAGAAGTCCCTGTTTAACCGACGGTCCAGGTTCGCCCTTTTCCCATAGGAACCAATAACCATTTCTGCCTCTTCTTCCGTGTTATCACTCAGCTTAAGCCGAAAGGCATTGTTTGCGTAAGTCAGGTCAGTTACGGCGGTTTTTAACTTGAATTCCGTTCCTGCTGCAAGACTCCTTTTGTATAGAAAATCATCGAATGCATAGCGGCTGATGCCAAAACCACCAAGACCAAGTTTCTGCTCAATGAGTTTCCCTGAGGCTGAGCTAATGAGAAGCTTATCTATGTGAGATGGATTTAATTCCTTCGGGAATGCATCAATACTTTTAAGGTATTGGACTGCTTCGTTGGAGATGTATTCCCCACAGACCCTGTGAAAGGGGTAGTCTTTTTTTTCAATCAGTAATACCTTTATGCCTTCCATTGAAAGGCGAATGGAAGAAATTAAACCGGAGATTCCTCCGCCGATGATGATTATTTGTGTCAAGAAATGTTTTTCATTTAAATACTTAGTAAATTGAGTTTTCATCAAAATGTTTAGAAATATGAAGTTGGCTTTTAAAGAATGGTCTTACATCGTAGATGCTTTAGGCAGGGGCATGCAGAACCTGATCATACGTAAAGGAGGGATTCACGAAGATGAATTTACGGTTAAAGGGAAGAAATTTCTTTTGTTTCCCACGCTATATCACCAAGCTCCGACTATGATCAAGGGCAACTGGCTCCCGAAGTTAAATGGTGAGGCCTACAATCATGCAGACAACACCGTTACGATTAACTATTATGCTGAAATCGTCGACACTAAAATAATTTCCGACAAGGAGGTTCTTTCAAAGCTTGATTATTATCATGCCTGGAAAGATGAAGTGGTCAGCGAACGATTTGAACGGGGAGAAAAGAAAGTTCACTTACTGGTTGTTCAGGTTTATAAACTTGCTGAGCCCATAACCCTGGAACAGTTACCGGAATATGGGGGCTGTAAGAGTTGGATTGAAATTGATCAGAATGTAAATCTGGAAGGTGAGCTCGTTATCAATCCCTTGTTTAAGTGAGAGGGTGAAGGCTTTTCCATCTCGCTGTTGATAAATGATTTTTTTGGATATGAAGGGGGTGGAGATACCTTGCCATTTTATATGGTTAACCTGGCTTATACAATAGAACATCATGAGTAGCAAAAGAACAAAGATAGTGCGCAACAAAGCCTAGTAGAGCTATGGTTTAGAATAAGGGATTGATTTGTTTTGTTTTTACCAGGCAATAAAAATTCTGCATATTTTAGGTAAAAGAAAGTCAAAAGAGAAGCTACTTTTAACAACCTTATGGTTAAAATTATTCCTAAAACCTTTGATTTTCCAATTCTAGCTTTTAATTTGACATTTATTGTCAAGTTGCTATTTTCAAATGGAAACCATCGGACTAATTTTAAGAAACAAAAGACAAGAGCTCGGACTACTTTTGAGGCAAGTAGCGGCTTATGTGGATATTGATCAAGCGATTTTAAGTAAGATTGAACGCAATGAACGAATGCCTACAAAAAAAAATCTTCAACTTCTTTCTGAAATTTTGGAATTAGACAGAAACGAATTATTAATTCAATTTATGAGCGATAAAATTGCTTATGAAATAGCAGGTGAAGAATGTGCGTCAAAAGTGCTGAAAGTGGCAGAAAAGAAAATAAAGTACTTAAAATCTCATCAAAATAAAACTGAGGTATGCGAACAATAGCAAATGGTACGGATGATGTCAATATGGTTGAAGAACCACAATTGACGGTGCGATTCTCCTCTAAACCCCAATCTCAGACCTCCTCGGAGCAAGTCTACAAAACCCTTAATGTCTTATCACTTTTTTCGGGTTGCGGAGGAATGGATTTAGGTTTTGAAGGAGGGTTTTCGGTACTGCAAAGTTCAGTAAATGAATTTTTAACACCTCATTTTATTGACCAAAAACTAAATAACGGGTTTGTTAAACTAAAAAAAACGAGATTCAAGACGGTTTTTGCCAACGATATATTAACAGACGCAAGAAATGCTTGGGTTAATTATTTTTCTAAGCGAGGACATAAGGCAGAGGACTTTTATAAAGAAAGTATCGTAGACCTTGTTAAAATGCATAACAGGGGCGTGAATTTGTTTCCTGAGAACGTAGATGTAGTTACAGGTGGTTTTCCCTGCCAGGACTTTAGTGTTGCAGGTAAACGTAATGGATTTAACTCTCATAAAAATCACATAGGAGAACTAATAAAAGATAAAGCAGCTTCTGCTGAAACTCGCGGACAACTTTATATGTGGATGAAAGAAGTTATTGAAATTACTCAACCTAAAATCTTTATTGCTGAAAATGTTAAAGGGC
>JBKBXU010000262.1:0-6800 GCA_046313675.1 Cytophagaceae bacterium | reverse complement strand
TTTTATCTCCATTAAAAATAAATTTTTTGGCCTTTGCATGTTTAATGACCTTCCCCCCATTATCCATAATTATCCTCGTCATCAAACGGGCAATCTGCGATCCGCCATCAATGCATCTATAAGAGCTTTCAATATACGAGTTGAAAACAAGGGCATGGGTGTACACCGGGGTCTTATCGCCTTCACCGGCATAGAGTACATTATTGCCTGCTAAAACAGCTTGCAACTTAGTGTTCTTTGTAAATGATGCAATAAAATCCCGGGCATTTACATCATGGTAAGCAATATTGCTCCAGTCACCGCTGCTGGCCTTCAGGTTATACATAGGAAAACTCCGGCAAACCTCAAGGATCTTTTGACAGTACCTGGTAATCGCATCCCTTTCTTCCGGAAAATACCCTGACATGATTTCAATAAAATTATCATAGCCCTGGCCATATTTATACTCAGTGTCTTCCCCCTCAAAAGAAATAACGTCAAAGCCGTTTTCATCCAGCTTATGTAATTTTAAACCATCCATTACACCCAGGTATTTAAAATACTGGTAAAGGTTTTGGCCTTTTTCCAATCCCCCGACATAATGAATGCCGGTATCAAAGATTTGCTTATCTCTTACAAAGGTCTGCAGGCTTCCTCCAATCTGTTTATTCTTCTCCAAAACCAGCACATTATAGCCTTCCCTACTTAAAATAACACCACATTCCAGGCCACCAAGGCCACTACCTATTATGATTACATCATACTTTTCCATCGCACTTATTTCTCCAGTATATATATAGTGTTTGACGTAAATTTGGTATTGTCAATAACTGTCATTTTAAGCATGTTTTGAGCCGCAAAATTTTTAATCATTTCTTCTGAAATATAGCAGAGCATATTTTTGGTTTTATTAAATCCAAAGCCGGTAGAAAAGTATTCCGTAAGAGCTGTACCCCTATGTTTACCTTTTTTACTACTGTCCCCGTCCCTGATAATCATTTTACCACCTTCTACCAGGTTCTTAAGCATATTATCCATAAGTATCTTCTGATCATGAGGCAGCAAATAATGTAAGACGTCACTGACAACAAAAACATCCGCTTTCTCATAAGGTACAGTACAAACATCTCTATGTAGAAACAACAGGTTAGAGGGTTTTACCGGACAATTATTTGCAATTTCAATTTTTGACTGATCATAGTCGATACCCACAATTTGTCTTCTTCCGCTACTAAAAGCAAGAGAATAAGAAAGGAAACCATAGCCACACCCAACGTCATAGACCTTTGCATCCCTTGGAATAAGCTCATGAAACAAGGTATATCCTTGCTCCAATCGATATTTTATTTTCAGATACCATTCTAACACAGGCCCTTTATAAAGGTAATTTTTAAAAATAGTTTCTTTATAAAAATCAGGCAGTTCTTTTTCCTGTCGCAGAACCTGATATTCTGACTTAAAATACCGGCTAATTTTTTTGGTACGTTCAGAATAGGTATTACCAAATTCCGCATCGTTGTATTTAATTCTGGGTAAAAATTTTATTGTTACTTCTCCCCCTCTTAAATATAAACCATCATTCTTTGGCATAGCATAGCTTGTACCATGAAGGATCACCGGTTGGATATCCAATTTAAGATATTCGGATAAATAAAATGCGCCCTTGTGAAAACGGCCAATTTCAGCAGAAGCAGACCTGGTGCCTTCCGGAAATATTATGATGGAATACCCCTCTGCCACCAAATCCCGGATTTTTTCTAATTGCCCTTCTATGCCTTTATGCGCAGGTATAAAGTCGGCATATTGCACAGCTAAACCAAAAAATGGAGAATGATATACCCAATCATTTGTCACCATCACCACTTTTGGGTTGAACATTAATAGCAGTATGATATCTAAAAAAGAGTGATGGTTGCTGATAATCACTGAAGGGGAACTAAAGTCCACATTTTTTTTCCCGACGATCGTTTTTTTTACATTAGCCATTATGTACACAATGGAGCGACATAAAATCATTATTAAATACCTAAAACCTGTTTTTCTCTTCTTTTCTGAAAAAACAGGTATAATAAAAAGTATGCGAACGATCACGAGCAGCAAACAGGTAAATAAAAAATAAAATATGGCAAATGATGAAAGTAAAAAAGACTTCAGTGTATAGGGAATCAAGCCTTTTTCTTTTCTATTTAATATAAAAAATTTATACAATAAGGGCTGAACGGTGAATGTAATAAATATAACGGAGCAAATCCCAATAATAGCCAGTAGGGCTATAGACCTTAAGGCCGGATGTTCTGCAAAAACCAATACACCTATGCTCACTAAGGTGGTAATTGCTGAAAGAAGGATAGATTTTTTATAGGAAGAGATAGTTTCTAGGCCGGATTGAAATTTTTGTGTATATCCTCTTGTTACAAAAATGCTGTAATCTATGCCCAAGCCAAATACAAATGTACAGACTATAATATTGACTATATTAAACTTCAGGTCAAAAACCCCCATAATCCCCAAAATCCATAACCAACTAAGTAAAATAGGGGCAAAAGTCAGAAGTGCCAGCTCAATACGGCCATAGCATACCAGAAGGATTAGGAATACTACAATCAAAGATAAATTTACCAGTTTATTGAAATCTTCCTGTAGCAACTGCACAAGATGGGCCGTAATGTAGCCTTGATCAAAAGCAAGCGAGCCTTTTGCTATCCCTAACTCTTCGTATACCTGAGCTTTATTTTCCCTGCTGGTTTTAATAGAAGAAATAACAGATACACTATCGCCACTTCTTATAATAAAATCTTCACCGACTACCGATAAGATGTCCGCAATATCCGATTCACTTAAGGGTTTATAATTTACATCAAGTAATTTTTGTAATCCCCCGAAACCATCTGCCCGGAAACCCACCTGGGAAGCAGTATTGACAAATTTGACAAATAGAGTATCCCTATCATTTTCCTGCCAGAATGTATTCCATTTTTCAAGCCTGATTTTTTGTGTTTCCTGATCAGGAATGATATCGTTTGCAACAGAATACTTATGTATGATTCCACGATCTTTCAGGCTTCGTAATTTCCCATTTAAAACAGATTCCTTCTCAAGTGCTTCCCATAAAGAAGCTCCGGTGGTTATAACATAAATATTATTGGCAGAAAATGAGGAAATGTTATTGAGGTTTTTCTCATATTGGGCAAGGCGCTCTGGCATATAGTTCAACCGAAGCATCTCTGTTTCGAAAGAATAGTTTCTCCAGGTAAAAATACTGATGGTGGAAAGAAATATTAAAAGTACAATAGTCCATTTTGCTTTGTAAAAAGGATAATTTGATAATCCGGAAACAATTTTTTCTACAAAATTTCTTCTATTTTCTATCTTGCTTTGCTGTACTCTCCCCCCTATCAAATGCGGCAAAACCAGCAGAGTGTACAGTGCAGATGCAACAACACTGACGCCGGCAAAAATCCCCAGATCTGCAAGGGCTTCCGAACGTAAGAAGATCAAGGAAAAAAAAGCGCAGGAAGTGGTAAGGCTGCTCATCAACAAGGGAACGGTCAAGTCATCAAACAACAGCTTAATATTTTTTCGATCTTTATAATGTGTAAAGAAGTGAAGTGCATAGTCAATGGTAATTCCAAGCAACACGGATCCTACCCCTAAAGAAATTATGGAAACCTTGCTTTTGACTATAGCAAGGAAGGCAATAGCCACAACCGCACCAAAAACACCGGGAGTAATAGCGGTAAAAAACACCAGTGGATTTCTATAGAAAAATGAAATGAACAAGAATAATATTACCACAGCCAAGGTCACGGTGATATAAATATCTTGTTTGATCTGATTGGCATTTGCAACAGATACAGCCGTTTGCCCAAAATATTCAATATTCAACGATGGATTCGAAACTTCAAAAGATTGAATCAGCTTATCCATTCCTGCAATAAAGGCTCCGTTCTTGGATGTTTCATTAGGAGGATTGGCCAATCCCACAAAGAAAATCAAATGCCGCTGATCTTTAGTCAAAAGATGATTATGATAAAGCTGTATATTATCATCAAATTGAAATTCCCTGGTCTTCTTTAATGGAATACTTACCAGGTTAAATGGATCCTTGACAAGCATTTTCTTGGTTACCATGCTCATTGGGGAAATAAGTGCGCGGTAATTATTTTCCACGGTTTTCCTAATCCCTTCTTCCGTAGTGCGTTCAGAAACAACCGCATAATCATCATCCTCCAGGTATAGCGGTAAATGCCTGGTATAGTAGCTATACATTGTTTCAAGATGGCTATCGGGAAACTGTATCTTTAGTTCACTGATATATTCTAAAAAATTATTATTTATGCTATCTTCAATTTGATGAACCGCCCTTATAAGATCCTGGGCAGTTTTGGAGCTATCATTATAATATAGATGAAAAACAAGCCTGTTATTCATTTTAAATCCTTCCAATGCTTTATTAATCTGTACAATGTTATTGTCCTTAGGAATAACATTCACAATATTTTCTTCTAAATCAATTTTCGAAGCAAAATACAGGCAGGTGCTTAGTATAAGAATAAAAAAAGTTATTGAAACTGCTTTATACCTTTTGGTGAGAAGATGTATTTTGTAGAAAATAGTTGTCATGAAAGAAACTTGCTAAAACTATTGGCAAATTCTGTAATTGTTGTAAAAGCTATATGAGAAATCGTATGCATTTTTATTTCAGATCACCTAATACATTGGCCAAAGCCACTACAGCACGATCATGTTTCTTCACAAAAGGATTGTCAAGGTCCCAAACATAGCCGGCCAACACAGAGCATATTTGACTTTTCAGTTCATGATTTGATTCATTGGAAAAGAATATTTTTTGTAAAGTCCCATCATACCACCTAGTTACAAATGTTCTGAAAACATTTACGCCCAACATAAGATAATTTGAGTAATCCTCTTCCCAATTCACTTTTACCCCATTAAGTTCCATAACTATCAATTTTGCGGCAGTAGCGCTTGATTCAGAAGCCAAGGTCACCCCTGAAGAAAATATCGGATCCAGAAACTCCGTACTGTTACCAGTAAGTACAAAACCTTTCCCGTATAAGGATTTTACTGCGGCCGAATATCCTGAAATTTTACGTGGGCCGAATGTAATATTTTCCGCAACAAAACGTGTTTTCAAATCGGGCACTGCCTCTATCCATTGTGCAAACTGTTCTTCCAATGTTCCTTCATACCTATTTATGATTTCGGGATCCCCTACCACTCCCACCGAAGTAGTCCCATCTGAAAATGGTATGACCCATAACCATACCCCATCTGTATAATCGATAATCAATATGCGGTTCCCATCGATGCCTTCCGGTCTCTTATTATCTATCATATGACTGAAAAAAGATGCCCTTACCGGCAGGTTAGATGGAACATTTAAGTCCAGGAGACGGGGCAATACCCTTCCGTAACCGCTTGCATCAACAATGAACCTGGCCTTCACCCGATACATAGACCCATCTTCTCTTTTAACAGAAGTGACAGAGCTGCCATCGTCAGAAAAGGAAACCTCTGTTACTTCTGAGCGGTAATCTATTTCGACGCCTTTGCTTTTCGTCTCGTTAGCCAAAACAAGGTCAAAATCCGCCCTTTTTACCTGCCATGTCCAATTCCATCCTTTAGTAAACTGCGTTGAAAAATCAAAATCACAGATGGTGCCGTTCCTTACATGCGAAAATTTAGCACCAAATTTCTTTTGAAAACCAACTTTTTCAACCGCCTCCAGGAGTCCTGCATACTCCAGGTTTTCCATACAACGGGGCAGAAGGCTCTCTCCGATTACAAAACGCGGGAAATTTTCTTTTTCCACGATTTTAACATCAAATCCGCTATTTTTTATAATAGAAGCGGCTATGGTTCCAGCCGGACCTGCGCCTATAACCAATACATCAACTTCCTGAATGGATTCTGAATTATGCATAAAATTCTTCGGAAAATATTTTATCTAAGTAATCAGTTTTTTTTATTTTATACCAGACCGAACTACGAAATCTTATTTTTCTTAACGAGTGAGAGGTAATATTTTATGTGGTTTATAAGCAAAAAGAAGAAGAAATTTTGTTGGTTCATAATAGGTTTATGTTTTGTTTTGTATGCCTTTACAATTTCTGTTTGTAAGGTCGTTATTTATCAAAAAAAGTAATGGTTCAAATTGGTTTTTCTTCTTTAGGTCTTGCTGATATCAAAAAAGTTATCAAAGGTGAAGAAGTAGTTATTTCAGATACCTCAAAAAATAAGGTAGAAGAAAGTTTTACATTTCTCAAAGACTTTTCTAAAAACAAAATCATATATGGCATCAATACCGGTTTTGGCCCCATGGCACAGTACAGGATTGATGAATCCGAACAAAAGGAACTACAGTACAACCTTATAAGGAGCCATGCCTCAGGTTTTGGAAATTCATTGGAGCCTGAATACGTAAAAGCTTCCATGCTTGCCCGCCTAAACACTCTATCTCTTGGCTATTCTGGAGTAAGCCCTTCGGCCATAGAAGTTCTTACCAAGCTAATAAATAACGACATAAGTCCACTTATTTTTGAACATGGGGGAGTCGGCGCAAGTGGCGACCTTGTTCAGTTGGCGCATCTTGCCCTGGTGATGATCGGGGAAGGTCAGGTGCAATATAAAGGAGAAATACGACCTACGGAGGAGGTTTTTTCCGAACTTAACATAAGCCCAATGCAAATTACCTTAAGGGAAGGCCTTGCTGTTATGAATGGTACGAGTGTGATGACAGGGATAGGCATTGTTAATTCTATATATGCACAAAGGGCAATCGACTGGAGCATAATGGC
>JBKBXU010000261.1:0-6918 GCA_046313675.1 Cytophagaceae bacterium | reverse complement strand
ATTTACTTCAGACACATCGATACGGTGTCAACAGCCGGATGTTATGCTATCAAAGCGCTGAATTATTATTCTCTTGAAAGTGAGATGAGTAACAAGGTATGTGTCGATATATGTGTTTTCTATCAGTTGCCAAACCTTATTACCCCAAACAGAGATGGCATGAATGATCTTTTTATACCACTTCCTGATCCACTTAATGTTGAAAAGGTAAGGTTTACGGTATTTAACAGATGGGGAGCGATGGTATATTATAGTGAAGATGATATTTATCTTAATTGGGGAGGAGTAGGTAATGATGGGAAAGAGTTGTCAGAAGGTGTTTATTACTATAATGCAGAAGTTACATGGAAACGCCGTCTTAAAAAAGAAGATCAGGTTAAGAATATTAAGGGCTGGGTTCATATCTACGACCGAATGAATCTTAAGGACTACTAAAATAGGAGCAATTATTTGACTCCTTTTGAGGATGCATAGTCCAAAGTACATCCTTTTTTATTTTCAACTTCAAAATTTAAAATTCCTTTCTACCTTTGCGCCCTGTATCAAAAAAATGTGTAAATGAAAAAAGCATATGTGTTTCCAGGACAGGGAAGTCAGTTTCCTGGCATGGGAAAAGATCTTTATGATAATTCGTCTAAGGCCAAAGAACTGTTTTCGGTGGCCAATGATGTAGTAGGATTTGATATTTCAAAGGTTATGTTCGAAGGGTCTGCCGATGACCTGAAGCAGACAAAGGTTACACAACCTGCCATTTTTATTCATTCCGTTGTATTGGCTAAGATTAGCGAAAGTTTTAATCCCGATATGGTAGCAGGACACTCTTTGGGAGAATTCTCTGCATTGGTGGCAAATGCAGCTTTGTCTTTCGAAGATGGCTTAAGCCTGGTTTACAAAAGGGCATTGGCTATGCAAAAAGCCTGCGAGCAAAACCCATCAACCATGGCAGCTATTCTGGGTTTGGATGATGCCAAAGTAGAGGAAATATGTAATGAGATTAGTGAAGTGGTGGTAGCCGCAAATTATAATTGCCCGGGCCAATTGGTAATTTCAGGAAGCATGAAAGGCATTGAGGAGGCTTGTGAGAAAATGAAAGCTGCCGGGGCAAAAAGAGCTTTACCTTTGCCTGTTGGTGGGGCATTTCATTCCCCTTTAATGGAGCCGGCAAGAGCAGAATTAGCTGATGCCATTAAAAATACATCGTTTAGTACGCCTTTATGTCCGGTTTACCAAAATGTTAATGCTCAACCGTCCTCGGAAATTGAAATAATCAAAAATAACCTTATCGCACAGTTAACAGCTCCGGTACGCTGGACGCAATCAGTGCAAAATATGGTTAAAGATGGTGCAGGTTTATTCATAGAATGTGGCCCCGGAAAAGTGTTGCAAGGATTAGTGAAGAAAATAAGCCCTGAAGCAGAAGTTCAGAGTATATAAGTAGTTTATTTTAGAGCCTTTATAGAATACGTATATTTCTGTAAAGGCTCTTTTTATTCTAGCTGAGTAATAATCAAATGAATTTCGAACCACTTACAGAGGATGATAAAAAACTATTAAGATCTGAACTTAGACAGACGGCTCTTGCGGTGCTTTTCCCAGCTTCAATTATTGCAGGAATAGGAGGCGTATTTGTCTTCTTTTATCAAGATGTATGGATGGCTGTTTTGGTTCTGTGCACCTATTGTTTATTAGTAGTAGCTATTTTTTTACTGATTACGAATAGAATGAGGAAAGATTATTTTTCTGGTGAAAAAAGAGTGATTAAAGGCAAGGTGACAGATAAAAAATCAAGTACAAATTATGGGTGGCATGCCAGCATAGGAGCAGACATGGTTTCCCAGCCAAGGTTGGTGGAATATTATTTGTTTATAGACCACAAACCTTTTAATGTTCACAAGGAGGTTTATAATAATTTTGAGAATGGCAGCGCAGTAAAGTTGAGTTTTACAATTAATAGGAATAAACTTATAGGCGTTAAGGGGGGTAATGACGGTAGTGACGATAAATTGCATGCATGATTTAACGTTCGGTAAATCGCTCTTGAAAGGCTTTTTTCAGGTACCATGTTCAAGGTAAATGTTTAATGGTAGGTTTGCATAATGCAAGGTTAAAAGATCAACGTAATTCTTGCATTCAGCAGAACCATTCTATGCTTTGAATTATACTCTTCAACTTTTTGGAAGGATTCTATAATATAATTTCCATCTTCCTCTACAATTTGATCGGGATGAGTTAATTGGTTGGGAAATAATTCTGATCTATATGAAAATTGGTCATCGCTAAAAGCTGTATTTCGAAAATTTACTCTTCCTCCATTCTGGAAATGTGCGCTAAATGAGATGCCCAAATCAGGTAATATTTTAAAATTGATACCCAATCCTACAGTGGTAAAAAAGGTTCTGCTAGTCAATATCCGGCCTTTTTTATTGTAGTTTAAGCTTGATTCATCTTCATAGTTTTCAAAAGGATCAGAAGCTTTCCAGTTAGAGTAGTGAGTTGCAAGCCCTCCTCCAACTTCAAAAAAGGGAAACAGGAAATGTCCTGTAGTGTAAAATTGGTATCTGACATTTAAACCTATGTGGTGAAAGTTATGCGTATTGGTAATATTTGCAATACTGTGGTCATAACCATGGCTATAAAATGGGACTTCTTGTTTTTCGCTTGAGCCATAATCATGTATTCCAAAGGATATTCCAAGGTATAAAGGGGAGTAATAGTCGCCATACGGAACGTTGAAATAGTAATTTAAAATAAAGCCTCGGGAGGAATTTATTCCATTTCTCATTTCCTGGACACCTGTACCATATGAAAACCCTGCTTCCAATAAGTCCTGACTTAGAGAAATATTAAAACTAAGGCAAAAAATCAGAGTATATAGCGACTGTTTCATAATTGAAAAATTACTCTTAGCCCTACTAAATCAACTATAGTGCCACTTTTAGCTTTCCATTTTGTTATATAGGTATTTGAATTTTTTTGTTTGTTTATTATTATTGCCTGATAAAGCAATCCCATTGCTTTTTTTCAACCAATATTTTTTTTATGGATTCTAATTTTTCTGTTGTTGGAATTCTTTCATCATTATTTAAAGTAAAGGAAGAGCATGCTGTAATCATTTACTTTCAGTATGGTCTCGAAAGTCTTGATCCATTGCATGAATTGGAAGGTGAATTGAGAAACTTGTTGAACGAACATAAGGTGGGGAGACTGGATGGTCATGAAGTTGAATGGTTTAATGTAGATGGATTTCTTTATTTATATGGAGAAAATGCAGAAACATTATTTAAGTGCATTAAACCAACTTTGGAGGCATGTCCTTTTATGAGAGGTGCAGAAGTACAATTGTATTTCGGACCAGGGAGGGGTGAGAATGAACGGCAACTAACGATCACTTTAGGGGGATAATTTATGTTTCACTATCAATATTTACAGCTATGGAAAATCAAGACAATCTCAGTTTTGAAAATGAATTTCGCAAGTTAAAGCTCTCAGCCGAAAAAGGAGCTTTTTTTTCAGATGGCCATCTGCCTCCTGAATTAGAAAAGCAGTTTCTCGATAACATTGAGCTTTTTCACCAAATGCATGAGAAAAGGGAATTGATAACTATTTATGAATTTATTAATAAACCCCCATATAAACAGGATTTGGATGAAAAGGAAATTTCCCAAGCCCTTGAAAAATTAATGCAATGCCTGCATGAAAATGGTATTCATTTGTCAACTTTGTGCGAAGTCCCTGCAGCTGAACTTTATCGATTTATTATTGAGGATTTCTTTCCTTATCAAATCGATAACGTAAAACTTCCCGGCTTTAAAAGATTTTTTACCTATGAAGAATTTTATCCCAATGATGAATACGATATTAAAAGAAATTGCGAGGAATTGATGGAATCTATTTTAAGAGGTTATGATGATTTTATAAATAGTGTTCTTGTTTCGGATTCTTTTAAAGCCATTTCAGGAAAACATGTTTCAAGGGAGCAACTATCCTATATTTTTAAATGCTTTAAAGGAGGTTATAAAAATCTTGAGCTTGTTAAGTTGGAATTTTTAAATACAGAAATCTGGGGAGATAAGGCCAGGCAAGATATAGAGGTTTCCTGGAGAGGAGATAGGGATGACGGCACGATTGAAAAATACTCAGGAAATGGATATTTTACTATGGCTAAAAAATATGATTTTTGGAGCGTAAGTGGAATGAAAATACCAGGATTGGAAATATAATTCTTTATGAAAGGTAAATTTCTTAATAAATATAGGATCGATTCTGCCCGGGCGGTATGGTGGGATTATGGGAAAAAAGGAGGGTATTTTGTTACCATATGTACCCAGAATAGGAAACATTTTTTTGGGGAATGCAAAAACGGAAAAATGCAACTATCAACAATGGGAGCTATTGTTCAAGGGTTTTGGTATGATATACCCAAACATTTTGCTCATGTTGTATTGGGAGAATTTCAGGTGATGCCAGACCATATTCATGGAATACTCATATTACAGTCTAACGCTCCAATATCTGAAAAGAATGGTAGCGATAGCACTGGAAAGGATGTACAGAAATTTTATTCCTCTATATCGCCCAAGGCAGGATCTGTTCCGGTAATCCTCCGATCTTTTAAATCCATATGTACAAAACATATAAATTTGATATTCCCTGATTTGAATTTTGGCTGGCAGGAACGATTCCATGATCATATTATCAGGGACGATGGCGAATATGAACGTATTGCCAATTATATTATTAATAATCCCCTTAAATGGGGTATTGGTAAATCTTCTAAATAATCTAATACCGGCGATACAGACGTTGCACTGCAATCATCAGATACAGACGTTGCATTGCAAAATGATACAGACGTTGCATTGCAAAATGATACAGACGTTGCATTGCAAAATGATACAGACGTTGCATTGCAAAATGATACAGACGTTGCATTGCAACGTCTCTGTCTGCCTAGCGGCCTATCGGCCGCACATTTAATTGATCTGCACACATTTCCAATAATCTTTTATTGGAAACATTTAACACAGGATGCCTGAAATCCTGTGCAATTTCAGATAAAGGAATTAATGTAAAACGCCTGTTTTGGATTTCAGGGTGGGGGATTTTTAAATCCTTGGTGACTACTATTTCATCCTGATAATATAATATGTCAATATCAATGATTCTTTCTGCCCACTTTTCCATTCTTTTTCTACCCATTTTTTCCTCAATGGTATTTATTCTATTCAATATTTCAATAGGGCTTAAGGTGGTATCGATCAGTAATACCTGATTATAAAAGGAAGGCTGATCTGTTTTTCCCCAAGCCTCGGTTTCATAGATTTTGGATATGGCCTTTATTTCTCCAATATCTTCTCGTATATGGTTTTCAGCACTTTTTAATGCACCTTCCCTGTCCCCAAGGTTGCTACCTGTCAATAAATAAACCTCAACTTTTTGCATGGCTTGTATGAAATATTGGTAAGATTAAAACATTACGTATTATAGTATTGTATTTATATAATCAATTTTGGAATCTCCTGGTAAAATTGGTGATTTTCCATTATTCCGAATTATATTCGCTCTTGATTTTTAAAAAGCCAAAGTTATGTTGAAATTTTTAAAATATGTATTTGCAACCCTGACAGGGATTTTCTTATTTTTTATTTTGTCATTCATTTTTATTCTTATCCTGGTGTCGATAGCTACTCCCGATCGTGAGCAACAATTAGCTGAGAGGCCGGTTTTGCGAATAACCTTAAATAAAACTATTACAGAAAGAGAAACAGATGATTTTCTTGCTCAATTTACCAGCCCTCTTACCAGTAGGGAAGCCGGCACCATAGGCCTGATAGAGCTGAGAAAATCAATAAAAAAGGCCGCAAAGAATAATAACATCAAAGGTATTTTATTAGATATCCGTCGTTTTAATGCCGGAATGGCCCAAATCGAGGAATTGAGGGATGAATTGATTTTATTTAAAGAGTCAGGGAAGTTTCTTTATGCTTATTCTGACAATTATACCCAGAAAGGGTATTATCTTGCATCCATCGCCGACAAGATATTCCTTCCTCCTAATGGCGATCTTGATTTCAGCGGCTTTGACAGTGAAGTGGTTTTTTTTACAGGGATGTTGGAAAAACTTAATTTGAAACCAGAAATTTTCCGGGTTGGGGAATTTAAAAGTGCTGTGGAGACATTTACAAATCGTCAAATGAGTGAGGAAAGCCGCAGGCAAACAGAGGAACTTTTGAATTCTGTTTTTGCAGATTTCCTTCACAAGGTTTCGGAAGCCAGGGGTATAGAAGAGCAAATGCTTAGAAATATTGCCGATTCATTATTGATACGCAAGCCTGAGGATGCAAAGCTACATAACTTGATTACGCATATGGCCTATTTTGACAGCTTGGAAACAATAATTCGTCAGGATGTTGAGATGGACAAAGATAAAAAAATTGAATATTCCCGCTATACTGATTTGTATGACCTTTTTGAAAGAAACGGTAATAAACGAAAAGTAGCTGTAGTGGTGATGGAAGGTAATATTGAACAGGGAGCAGGAAGAAGAAATGTGATAGGCTCTGAATCATTTACGGAAGAAATCAGAAAAGCCAGACTGGATGATGATGTAAAAGCAGTGGTTATTAGAATTAATTCACCCGGGGGAAGTGCTCTTGCATCTGATCTTATATGGCGGGAAATTGAAATGACCAACAGGGTGAAGCCGGTCATTGCTTCCATGTCGGATGTAGCAGCTTCCGGAGGTTATTATATCGCAGCAGCATGTGATACCATTGTGGCACACCCTTCTACGATTACAGGTTCTATTGGTGTTTTTGGACTTCTTATTAATGCAAAAGAGTTTTTGAATGACAAATTGGGAATTACCACAGACAGGGTTAAAACCAGTCCTTTTTCTGATATAGGCTCTTTTACCAG
>JBKBXU010000260.1:3983-6928 GCA_046313675.1 Cytophagaceae bacterium | reverse complement strand
TCTTCTAAAGCTCATTCTCATCAATTATATTCTATAAGAAGATTTCTCTCATCTTAAACCCGGAATATGCAATAGAACTTTCTATTGCGTGTCAAAAGAACTTCAAATCAGTTGCTTCGCTCGCATTTGTGTCTTAACCATAGCTGACCACCCCTTCCCCTCCTGATTCAGGAGGGGAAGGGGTGGTCAGCTACACAAATACGCTGATTTTTTGTTCGTTTGCCCCTCATGACGAAATCTATCGCATAATCCGGGTTATAAAGAACCGGATGCAGGGTTAAGCTGTTTAATTTTAAAATGCAATAGAACATTCTATATCACAACAGTAAAACCTATTGCATAATTTAGGTTGAATTTTATAAAAATATTTCTGTGGGAAGTGAAAGTTTCTTACCTTTGCGCTCCATTCTTTGAATGGATAAGTAGTTTTAATGTTAAATCTTAAATTTCAGCAGGATAGCTCTACTGTTGATGTATTACAGAGCATTTGTAATGACAGATAATTTTAATTGGGACAGTATTGATTCAGGTTTTGGTTCTAACTATTCAGCAAAGGACAGAGCCAAAATGGAGGAAATGTATTCAGATACACTTACTCAGGTCAATGAAAAAGAAGTTGTTAAAGGTACTGTAGTAGGTATTTCTGACAAAGATGTTATTTTGAACATTGGTTTTAAATCAGACGGATTGGTTCCTTTGTCGGAATTCCGTGATTTAGAAAACCTTAAAATTGGTGATGAAATTGAAGTTTATGTTGAGGATAGAGAAGATCCAAGCGGACAGCTTATTTTATCGAGAAGAAAAGCAAAAATCGTTAAGGCATGGGAGCACATTCAAAATGCACTTGACAAAGATGAGATCATTGAAGGATATGTTAAGAGAAGAACCAAAGGTGGTTTGATCGTAGATATTTATGGTGTAGAAGCTTTCCTTCCCGGATCACAGATTGATGTTAAGCCTATCAGAGACTTCGATATCTTTGTAGGAAATAAGATGGAAGTTAAGGTTGTGAAAATCAACTATACAAACGATAACGTTGTAGTTTCTCACAAAGTGCTTATTGAGAAAGATATCGAGAAGCAGAAAGCTGAGATACTTAATAACCTTGAAAAAGGCCAGGTGCTTGAAGGTATTATCAAGAATATGACCAACTTTGGTGTATTCATTGATCTTGGTGGTGTTGATGGTCTATTACACATTACAGATATTTCATGGGGTAGAATCAATCATCCGGAAGAAGTATTGCAGCTTGATCAGAAAGTTCACGTTGTGGTACTTGATTTTGATGATGAGAAGAAGAGAATTTCTCTAGGTATGAAGCAACTTACGCCTCATCCATGGGATTCACTTCCTGAAGATATCCAGATTGGTTCTAAGGTAAAAGGTAAGATTGTTAATGTAGCTGATTATGGCGCATTCTTGGAATTAATGCCGGGTGTTGAAGGTCTTATCCACGTTTCTGAAATGTCATGGTCTCAACACTTAAGAAATCCACAGGATTTTATTAATGTTGATGATGAATTAGAAGCAGTTGTTTTGACAATCGACAGAGATGAAAGAAAAATGTCTCTTGGTATTAAGCAACTAACTGAAGATCCTTGGACAAAACAAAATGTACTAACCAAATATGGTGTTGGAACTAAGCACAAAGGAGTGGTTAGGAATCTTACTAATTTCGGGTTATTCATTGAACTTGAAGAAGGTATTGACGGACTAGTTCACGTTTCAGATCTTTCATGGACTAAGAAAATTAAACATCCATCAGAGTTCATTAAAGTAAGTGAAGAGTTGGAAGTTGTTGTTCTTGAACTTGATGTTGAGAACAGAAGACTTGCTTTAGGTCATAAGCAACTTGAAGAAAATCCATGGAATACCTTTGAATCTATTTTCAACGAAGGTTCTGTTCATAAGTGTACCATCATTTCTAAAAATGATAAAGGTGCAGTTCTTGAATTGCCATATGGTATAGAAGGATTTGCAGCTAGCAAACATCTTCAGAAAGAGGATGGAAGTACTGCAGAGACTGGTGAAACCTTAGATTTCAAAGTTCTTGAGTTTGCAAAAGATGAGAAGAGAATTATTCTTTCTCATACTAAAGTTTATTCAGAAGAGCAGGATGAGCCTCAACCAAAGAAGAAAGCAAAAGCACAGCCTTCTAAAGCTGCTGATGCTGAGAAGTCTACTTTAGGTGATATTGAAGCTCTTTCAGCTTTAAAGGAGCAGATGGAAGGTGGTAAGAAAGAGGAGAAAGCAAAGCCTGCAAAAGCTAAAGCTGCTGCTTCAGAAGAAGACGAAGAAGAGGAAAAGCCTAAGAAAAAAGCCGCTCCTAAGAAGAAGAAGTCTGAAGAAGACGAAGAGTAAAATAATAATTTTCAAATAATGTCCCATCTAGGGGCATTATTTGAAATTATTTAGTAAGTTTGTTTAATAATTGGTTCCGTGGCCGAGAGGCTAGGCAGAGGTCTGCAAAACCTTCTACAGCGGTTCGAATCCGCTCGGAACCTCTTAAAAGCCCTGATTTTCAGGGCTTTTTTTGTTTTAATAGGGTCTGAGTTGTATTTAACTTAAAATATGAATTAGACCTTTATTGGTATAGGTATTAGGTTCGTCCGGCAGAAGCCCCAATTTTTGGTTTTATCGAACAATTTTTTTTTTAGTGACTTTGCGCAAGAGGGGTCTTAAAGACCTGAAAAAGCAGGTTCTGGAACATCATCACCCTTTAATAAACCATATTTAGGAAATTTTCGTTATATTTGTACCGTACTGGTACACATTAAATATGAATCATATGTTAGTAATAAGCAGTAGAGAATTTAGGCAAAACCAGAAAGAATACTTTGAAAGGGCTGATAAAGGTGAGCAAATCATCGTTCAACGAGGAAAAGACAAGGCTTATGCCTTAACCCCTGTCAGCGAAAGCGACCTTTATTTTAATGCGGAAATGA
>JBKBXU010000260.1:2524-3973 GCA_046313675.1 Cytophagaceae bacterium | reverse complement strand
AAAATCAAGCAGAGCATTAAAGAGGTTGAAAACGGTGAAACGAAAAAGGTGTCCACTCCTGATGAAGTAAGGAAGTTGCTTGGTTTATGAGCTATGTATTAGAGTTTTCAAAAACGGCTTTACAGGATATTGAAAAGCATAAAGAATCGGGAGATAAAGCTGTTTTAAAGAAAATAGAAAAGTTGTTCAATGAATTAATGGAGCATCCCCTTACGGGAACAGGCCAGCCGGAGAAGTTAAAACATGACCTTGCCGGATTGTATTCCCGAAGAATCAATAAGAAACATCGTCTAATTTATTCTATTAACAAACAAATAATAACAGTTTATGTGTTAAGTGCCTGGCCTCATTACGGAGACAAATAACACCTTAAGGTGGTAGCAAGGCCTGATAAAAAAATAAAAATAGGCCATGCCATCTTAAATAATGATTTACTAAATTTAAAATGAAACTTTGCCCGTTTTGCACTAAATCTGAACAGGATGCTTATCTGGAAAGTGATAATTTTCTTGTGATCTATAATATAGCACCCATTCTTCCCGGGCATTCCCTGGTTATTCCTCGCAAACATAAAGAAAGCTTGTTTGATCTGACAGAACAGGAATTAGCTGAATTCATATTATTAGGAAGAAAAGCGGCAAAAGTAATAGGGTTAGCGCTTAAAACAGATTCTTTTGACTGGGCCATTCAGGAAAAGGCACCTGCAGGGCAAACAGTACCTCATCTTCACATGCATGTAATTCCTCGCAAATTTAACGATCTGCCTGATCCGGGAGACTGGTTTCAGGAGTTAGAGGAAAACAATGAAAATATTGATAGTGGAAAAAGAAGGAAACTTTCCAGGGAGGAGATGGAGTCAATTGTTAAGAAACTTAAAACAATCGCCAATAAATAGTGAGAGGAGGCCAGGCCTCCTCTCAATGTATTATTCTATTATTTTTAGCATTGCGGTATGATGAGTTTTAGTTGAATATAATTTTGAGTTGGTACATATGTTCATTAGATAATATGCTAAGAAAATACATTCCTCGTGGAATATGACTTATGGGAAGGCTTGTGTTAGTTTCGCTTACATTCCAAACCCCTATTTGTTTACCTGTAATGTCAGAAAGGGATAGATGGTAATTATCTGCATTTTTAAATTGAATATTGAGATAATCTATAGCTGGATTCGGAAATACCTTTATTCCTTTCTCTTCCAATTCATAGATTGATGTCAAGCATTGTGGTAAAACAGTAATGGTAATTACATTGGAAGTGTCTACACAAAGATCTGCAAATTCTGCCACACAAAACACTCCATCCTGATCCTTTAAATGTGGAGTGGAAAAATTTGAACCATTTACCCCTATTTGTAATGTGTTATTTACGTACCACTTATAGTGGGCAGAATTTTGAGTGATGGCAGAGGTAAAATTCACCCTTTGCCCATTACATATTTCGGTACGG
>JBKBXU010000260.1:0-2514 GCA_046313675.1 Cytophagaceae bacterium | reverse complement strand
AGGTGTGCAAGTAAGTGGTTGATAGAAACCGCTAAAGTATTTGAAACGGCTTTGCACCCCGATTCACTAAGCACCTGGCATCGCACCCGATCATCGTCTTTTAAATTAGTTGCTTCAAATAAATCTCCGGTAACTTCTTGTGGAATATCATTTAGAAACCACTCAAATACCGGATTGTTGCCTGCATTAACTGAAAATGCTTCAAAATTAATGTTTCCCCCTTCACAGATTTCTGTACGTAGAGAGTTTATGGTCAATATTGGCTTAGGTTCGGGTTTAACCTTGATTTTAATTTGATTAGATTTTGGCAAGGTTCCTTCGCAGGAAAGGCCGGTAGTTAATACACACCAAACGGAATCTCCATCTGTAAAATTAGAAGCCTCGAACTCCATACGGTTAAAACCAACTTGTTTGTTGTTGTGTATCCATTGATATACAGGATTGCTCCCGGGATTATGCACACTGGCTGTAAAAGTTATTGATTCTCCGGTACAGATTTCTTCCTTTAAAGATGTGATATGAATGGCTGAAGTCGGGACAGGAATAACTTCTACTTTTATAGTATCAGAATACACCGGATTTTCTAACAAACAAGGTTTGTCAGAGGTGAGAATGCAAAATATTTCATCTCCTTCTTCAAATCCTGTCAGGCTAATAGAAGCGGAGTTTACCCCTGCCGGAAGATTGTTTTTAAACCATTGGTATTCCGGGTTCTCTCCTTCGTTGTTTGCTACTGAGGAAAAATTAATGGTTCCGGAATTACAAATAGGGTTAACATCAGCAAAGACCCGTACTATTGGAATGGTATTGTGGACAATATTAATACTTAGGACGTTTGAGGTATCCGGGAATTCGGACTTACATTCCAGAGAGGATTGCATTATGGCATATACCACATCACTATTTGAAAGCTCAGAAGGTAGAAACTCCAAGGCATTAACCGGAAATACTGTATTATTGATTACCCACTTATACGAAGGGTCAGCGCCTTCACCAAGTACTGAAGCGGTGAAGTGCAGAGAACTGCCTTCACAGACATCTGTAGTGGGAGTGTGAATGAATATGCTGCTTTCAGGTGTGGGAATAATATTCATACTTATGGAATTCGATGTGAGGATAGGGTTTTCTACACAAGTTTCAGAAGAAATCATAATACATCGAACCTCATCTTGATTGTTTAATGAAGAAGTTTTGAATTCATTACTATTTGTTCCTATATCTTGTTCATTTATTTGCCATTGAAAGACAGGATTAGCCCCTTCGTTTTTGGGTGTGGCAATAAAAAGTGCTTCCGAGTTTTGGCAAAGGGTGGTTTCTGTAATGGAAACAGATACCTCGGCGGTTTGAACAGGGATTGTATGTATGGTAATGGTATCAGAATAAGCGGGGTTGCCGGTAGCACAGGCTTCACTTGAAATCATGGTACAGGATATACGGGAGTTATCAGGCAGGTTTTCAATAATGAGTTCCGGTAATTCAGTTTCTCGTTCCATGCCATTTACTTTCCATAAAAACCTAGGCTCTAAGCCTCCTAATACAGGCTCGGCAGTAAATGTAATCAACTCGTTTGCGCAAGCAGAAGTTTTATCTGCTGAAATAGAAACATCAGCAACTCCTCCGTTATTTTTTTGAATTATAATAATATTGGAGGTGTCTGGGGAATTAATAACACAAGGGAGATCAGAGGTAAATATGCAATATACCTGATCACCGTTTTCTAATTCTGTATCAGTATAATTGGGATTGTTTGAACCTACAGGAATGCCATTTTTTCGCCATGAATAGCTGCTATTTCCATTGTTCAAAGCAGCAGCGGTAAAGACAACGGCTTCACCCGGGCAGGAAACAGGTTTGTTGGTGCTGATAAAAATTTCTGCCGAGGGCTGAAGAACCCGTATGGTATTAGAGACGGTCGGTAAGCCCGTAGGGCATAAACCTTCCGGAGCAACAAAACATCGAATCATGTCATCTGGAAGTAAATTGAGTCCATAAAATTTTGAGGAATCGGAATCCTGCAGAATTCCATTTACCTGCCATTGAAAGGAAGGTGCCTCACCCCCGCCTTCTACAAAGGCTTCAAAAATAAGTGTATCTTGAAGACATTCCGGAGAAATATTGGCCGTAATCCTCACATCAACATTGGCAGAAGAAGGTTCAAAAGTGTAAACTGTATTTTCAGAAGGGGCTAATCGAATATATTGAAAGTCAACAGATGGTACAGGGTTTAAGGTGTCACCGGTAATAAAAAATGAATTTCCTAAGTAGGTAGCATTGAATATGCTGATTTCCCCTAAGCCTATTACCGCACCCTGATTATTGGCAAAGAATGATGAGTCTGAAACATTGTTTTTCCCGTAATGGAATTCAATTTTATTGCTCGTTTCGAACAAGCGTACCTGAATGCTTAATGAATCGTCAGCGAAGAGGGAATCAATGGATTGGAAGCCTATGTTTTTATATTCTACATGAAAAACCCTTTCTGGCTCTTCGCCGGTAATTTTATAATGAATGTAA
>JBKBXU010000259.1:0-6964 GCA_046313675.1 Cytophagaceae bacterium | reverse complement strand
ACTTACCCATTGGGCAGAAGCCAATGTAGAAAAACAAGGTGAACTGGAGGGGCATATCAAAATGCTAAAAGACATATTGCACGATCATCAAAACCATGATACTGAGTAAAAATTCGGATGGTAAGTGTTTTTATTTGGGCAATTGAATGGATTCTAAATTAAGGCCACGGTTTGAGAGATTAAAGTAGTAGAGGGGATAACAGGAGGAGGTATTGATGAAAACATTAAGGATATTATGTGCCTATCCTTAGAATTCCGCAGGGTTTCTAAGGATACTTAATAAATAAGAGTCTCTGACTCGGTTTTAACCGAATGCTGCACGGGAGACCAATTCTCCTTTTGATAATAAATTCGTAGAGCCTTTTAGAACGCTACGGATAGGTGGGAACTTTAGGGATAGTTGGATGAAAAATGTTGAAATTTTTTGGCTTATCATGACCTTTCCTAATTATTTTTATATTATTGGAGTTTTAAAACCACAATTTCCAAGAGTAATAATTATGCAGAGAGAATTTCTTTCTTTTAAGTATTTTAAACCTTACGTTTCATTCCTTCTTGAAAATCATACTGATGAATTTGTAAAAGCTGATATTGAGCGTGCCAGAGTGCTTGATGTACCACTTCTAAAAATACTTGCGCATTTATCAGAAGAAGAACTCTTCCTGTTTTCCAAAAAGGGTACAGTTGAACTGTTTGAGCAGATCATGAATGGGGATGCTGTTGATCAGATAATACTTAAAAATCAGGAATGGAAAGATGATAAAATACCAGGCATTCCTCGGGATAAAGTAGATGCTATAGACATTCCATTGGTTAACAATGTCAAGAAACATTCATTTTTGACCTTCCTGACTAATTATACTCAAGACCCGGAGCATATCATTGCTCTTCTCCGGGAAATTGAAGATTTTTATACGTTTCAGGAAACTCTTTCCATCGTTACATTTACAGAGATAAACAGAGAAGAGGTAACCAAGCGGGAAGAGCACCTTAAAGAGGCTCAGGCCATATCTCATATGGGAAGTTGGGAATTTGATCTTGTGAAAAATAAGATCGCATGGTCTGATGAGTTATTCCGGATATTTGGTTACCAGCCTGGTGAAGTAGAAATCTCTTATGAACTCTATCAAAGCCACCTTCACCCCGATGAGCGGGAATTAATGCTGAGTCATGTGAATGCCTGCCTGCAGCATCAAACACCTTATTTGCTAAGGCACAAAATCATCAGAAAGGATGGAAGCATACGATGGATAGAAGGTGGGGGAAAGGCTGTAGTGGTTGAGGAGGGAAAGGTATTAAAAATTTCAGGAATAGGTTTAGACATTACAGATGTTAAGTCTGCGGAAGATAAAATTAAGAAAAGCGAAACTCTTTTGTTGGAAACACAGGAAATTGCCGGCGTTGGTAGTTATGATTGGCACATTAAAGATGATAAATCTGTGGTAACGCCTGAGGTGGCAAAGATTTTTGGTTATACCGAGGGTGAAACTTATGATTTTTCTGAATTTGAGCAGTATTTACATCCGGATGATCGTGAAAGGGTGGAAGAAGCTTTGCAACATTCTTTCAAAACCGGAGATCCTTACCTTTGTGAATATCGGATTTTTAGAAAATCTGATAACATTCTTAGACATATATGGACAAAAGGAAAAGTATTCTATGATATAGAAGGAAAACCAATAAGAATTTCCGGCTCTATAATGGATATAACGGACAGGAAAAATATTGAGGAAGCACTTAAACAAAGGAAGGCTTTACTTGAGGCCTCAAATAAAGAACTGGAAGCATTCTGTTATACCATATCCCATGACCTTCGATCACCTTTGAGGGCCATTGATGGTTTTGGAAGAAAACTGGCCAATCAGTATCAGGACTATTTGGATGATGAAGGAAGAAGATTGCTTGGCATAGTCAGAAACAATGCACAAAAAATGGGATCAATGATTGATTCACTTCTGGAATTCTCGAGACTGAACAGGAAGGAAATTAACCACAAGCATGTTTCTATGGAAGAAATTGTCGGTAAGGTAATTAATGAATGTAATGAACAATTCCCTGATCATAAAGCACTAATTAAAGTTGAGACGCTGCCTGATGCTCCTGCCGATCGGGAAATGTTGCATCAGGTGTGGCACAACCTTATTTCCAATGCTATTAAATTTTCTTCAAAAACAGCAGGCCCAATAATTGAAATAGGATCAGTGAAAGAAAACGGACGGGTGGTTTACTATGTGAAAGATAATGGGGCAGGTTTTGAGATGGAGTATAAAGATAAACTTTTCGGAGTTTTTCAACGACTGCATTCTGAAGAAGAGTTTTCCGGCAGTGGAGTAGGATTGGCCACAGTCCAGCGGATAGTCCATAGGCATGGCGGCACTGTTTGGGCAGAGGGAAAGCCTTGGAATGGAGCTACTTTTTATTTTACTTTGCCTGTAAAAAAAGAAATAAAGCAAAAATAAATATCTTTGAACTAACTTGTAAGATGAATCAGATAGAAATATTATTGGTAGAGGATAATGCAGATGATGCGGAACTTGCAATCTCTGCTTTGAATGAATATAAACTCGCCAATAAAATTGAGCATGTCGTAGATGGTCCTGAAGCCTTAGACTATATTTTTAATAAAGGGAAATATGCAGGGATAAAAAACCCACATCCTAAAGTTGTCCTTCTCGACCTTAAACTGCCTAAGCTAAATGGCTTGGAAGTGTTGAAAATAATCAAAGAAAACGACGAAACCAGAAGAATACCTGTAATCATGCTTACATCTTCAAGAGAGGAGCCTGATATTGATACAGCCTATAATTTAGGTGCAAATAGCTATATAGTAAAGCCGGTTGAGTTTGATAAATTTGTAGAATCGTTAAAAAGTGTAGGTTATTATTGGATGTTGATTAATGAGCCTCCTTTATCAAAGACTTAAGTTTATCACGAATTTTCCATGAACAAATCTCTGAATATTTTAATAGTAGAAGACGTTGCCACAGATGCCGAACTGGTTGTGATGGAACTTGAGAGTGCGAATCTCAGATTTCAATATGACAGAGTTGAAACAAGAAAAGCTTTTACTTCTTATTTAGAACATAATTCCCCTGATGTAATTATCTCAGATTATTCTTTACCTACTTTTGGTGCCTTGGAAGCACTGAAAATAAGAAATTCCAATCATCCTAACATCCCTTTTATTCTTGTAACAGGCAATCAAACAGAGGAAATTGCTGTAGAATGCATAAAGCAAGGTGCCGATGATTACATTTTAAAATCCAGTCTGGTTCGTCTGCCATCGGCTGTAATCAACATTATTGATAAAAAGCAGGCAGAAAAAGAAATCAAATTGGTTGAAGAAAGAACCAGGTTTCTTATTGAGGCAATTCCTCAGAAGGTTTGGACTGCGGACAAAGACGGGAAAATGACTTATTTTAATAAATTGTGGGTAGATTATACCGGTTTGAGCTATGATACTCTTTTAAAAAATGATTGGGGTGATATTGTCCATTTTGAAGATGTAGAAAAGAATAAGGAAATTTGGCAAAAAGCATTTGAATCGGGAGAAGATTTTCAATTTCAATATCGCCTTCGGAACAAATACAATGAGTATCGCTGGCATTTGTCATGTGCTGTTGCCCAGAAAGATCAAAATGGAAATCCTTTGATGTGGTTGGGGACAAATACAGATATACACGACCTAAAAGTGGTACAGGAAGACCTTATTGATAGCCGAAAGCAACTTGAAAAAATAAACGAAGAGCTTAGTCTGAACAACGGGCAGTTAAAGAAGACCAATAACGATCTTGATAATTTTGTATATACCGCATCTCATGATTTGAAAGCACCTATTTCAAATATTGAAGGACTTATTACAACTTTAGAAGATTCAATTTATTCCGGAGTAGATAAAGAAGAAATTAAAGCCATTTTTGAAATGATCAAAGCTTCTCTTCAGCGTTTTAAAAATACAATTCGTGACTTAACGGAGATAAGTAAAGTTCAAAATGATGTCTCCGAAAATCAGGAGGAAATTGATCTTTATGAAATGATTGAGGACGTTTCTCTTTCCATTAGAGATCAGATTAAAGAATCACAGGCAAGTATTAAAATGGATCTTTCAGGATGCTCTAAGATTAAATTTTCCAGAAAAGATCTTAAAAGCATTATTTATAACTTGTTGAGCAATGCGATCAAATACAGGTGCCAGGAAAAGAGTCCTGAAATTTATATCAAAACAGAAAGCTCAGATGAACATCTTATTCTGACAGTGAAAGATAATGGCCTTGGATTTTCAGAAGATAACCTTACCAAAGCTTTTAGTATGTTTAAGCGCTTTCATGCACATGTGGAGGGATCAGGAATAGGACTATATATTGTAAAGAGAATAATGGACAACAACGGCGGGGATATTTCTCTCACAAGTTCTCTTGGGGAAGGTTCCGAATTTAAATTATTTTTTAAACATCCAAAAATAAAATCTCAGGATGATTCAGAAGTAGGTTCTGCAAATTTTCAGTAAGGATTATTTTATCCTTTTGTATAAAACTTCTTTAAAAAATTCTGGTCTCGCATGTAAGTAACATATCTATCCTTAAAATTCCGCAGGGTTTTTAAGGATTTTACAATAAAAGAGAGTCTGTGACTCGGTTTTAACCGAATGCTGCACGGGAGACCAATTCTCCTTTTGATAATAAATCCGTACCTTTCAGAACTCTACGGATAGTGAAGTTTTTGGAGTTAATAATTTTTTGTTTCGAAAGGCCTCTTTAAATGCTGGAATAGACCGTATTCGAATATTGATCATGATTTTATGTTTGTGGCTACCTATAGCTTCTACCATGGTGGCATCCCACTTCCCAGCAATACTATAGAAATCTCCCTTGCAATTCTTAAATAGTTGTCTCATGGCAGGCATCTGTTTTGATGTTAGACGACTATTGTAATTATCATAGTTCGTATAAAAAAAGTTTAATTCTGCTGATGACTTTTTTTGGCTTGAACCGTAGCTTACCTACCATTCAAACTTCAAAAAAAATTATGAAAAACATTTTTAAAAATTTTTTTATCACACTGTTGTTAATTGTAGGCACGAGCATTACTTGGGCACAGACAGCAACAATAAATCTTAACCAGACAAGGCAAGACATAAAGGGTTTTGGTGGAATGAACCATCCTGTATGGATTGGAGATTTGACCCCTGATCAAAGAAACACCGCCTTTGGAAACGGTCCAGGGCAAATTGGGATGTCTATTCTTAGGATCTGGATTAGTGACAACCCTACTCAATGGCAAAGAGAAATTGAAACAGCCAGAAGAGCTATAGCATTGGGTGCAATTGTTTTCGCTTCTCCCTGGAATCCACCAAGCAGCATGACAGAAGTGGTTGACGGCAGAAAAAGGTTAAGATATGACAGGTATAACGCATATGCGACTCACCTGAATGATTTTAATACTTTCATGAAAAATAATGGGGTAGATCTGTATGCCATTTCTATTCAAAACGAGCCGGATTATGCACACGACTGGACAGATTGGACACCGCAAGAAATTCTTCGGTTTATGAAGGAAAATGCAGGATCTATTCAAACAAGAGTGATTGCTCCCGAATCATTTCAATATAGGAAAAATATTTCAGATCCTATATTGAATGATCCTGCGGCCCTGGCTAATCTGGATATTCTTGGTGCTCATTTATACGGTACCCAGCTTAGAGATTTCCCTTATCCGCTTTTCAAGGAAAAAGGAATGGGTAAAGAACTTTGGATGACGGAAGTTTACACAGATAGCAGGAATGATGCAGATTTATGGCCTATGGCATTAGATGTAGCCTATAATATTCATAATTCGATGGTTGAGGCTGAGTTTAGTACCTATGTGTGGTGGTATATAAGACGTTATTACAGTCCGATCAAAGAAAACGGACAAATAAGCAAACGAGGATATTGCATGGCTCAATATTCTAAATTTATCCGTCCAGGATATGTGCGAATCGATGCTACGAAAAACCCGGTTTCAGATGTTTATGTATCTGCTTACAAAAAAGGTAATGATGTAGCAATAGTTGCTGTCAATAGAGGTTCATCATCCAGAACGATTACCCTTTCAATACCTGGCACCAGAGTAACCACTTGGGAAAAATATGTTACATCAGGATCAAAGAGCTTATTAAAAGAGGCAAATGTGAATGCCCCCAACGGAACATTCCAAATTACCCTGGATGCGCAAAGTGTAACAACGTTCAATGGAGTAGGTGCGAATACTGCTGTTCAATCACCTTATGGCGGTACCCCTGCTTCAATACCGGGGATCATACAGGCAGAAAGGTATGACTTAGGTGGACAAGGAGTAGCATACAACGACCTTACCCCAGGAAATTCCGGAAATGTATTCCGTAACGATGACGTAGACATCGAAGTTTGTTCTGACCAGGGTGGCGGTTATAACGTGGGCTGGATTGCGGCTGGGGAGTGGTTGGAATATACAGTCAATGTGGCCACTGCAAGAAATTATAACCTGACAGCCCGTGTAGCCTCAACTAATGCAGGCGGTAGCTTCCGTGTACTAATGGACGGTGTTGACATCTCGGGCCCCATCACTGTCCCTAATACAGGAGGATGGCAGGATTGGGAGAGTGTGACCATTGAAAATATAGCTTTAACAGCAGGAGAAAAGGTAATGCGTATCACCATGGATGGAAGCTGGTTTAATATCAATTATGTAGAATTTGCTACTCCTTGCACCCCAACAACCATTATACCTTATGTACAGATCAATGGTGGAGCATGGTCACAGACTTCTTCTGCAACTTTAGTTGTTGGCAACTCTGTGCGGTTTGGGCCGCAACCTGTTACTGGCGGATCGTGGAGCTGGAGCGGACCTAACAATTATAGTGCTACAAGCCGTGAGATCACTTTAAGTAATATCCAAACAAATCAGGCTGGTAATTATGTGGCCACTTATACCAATGCAGGTGGAT
>JBKBXU010000258.1:0-6972 GCA_046313675.1 Cytophagaceae bacterium | reverse complement strand
GGTCGTATTATAAACCGGTTTGGAGATCCAATACCTGCAACACTTTACCTGGAAGATCTGACCAATGGAAAGCGATTAGCAGTATTTACAAGCGACTCTACTTTTGGAAGATATGAAATAAAACTTTTAAATGATCGTCTTTATGGATTTTATGCTGAATACCCGGGACATTATTCAATATCCAACAACATTGACTTGAGAAACGAACATAGAAGTCTTGAGGTTAAGAAAAACATTGAAATGATTGCCTATGAAAATTTAGTAGAAGAGAATGTAGCCATACGTCTTAATAATATATTCTTTGGATCCAATGAGTTTCAACTTCAGAAAGAATCTTATACTGAACTTGAAAGGCTTTCTGACATGATTAAACAGAATAAAAAAATAAAAGTGGAAATCTCAGGGCATACCGACAATACAAATACGTATGATTTCAATATGGACTTGTCGCAAAAAAGGGCCAATTCCGTTAAAGAGTATTTGCTCTCCCAAGGAGTTAAAAAAAATCAAATCATTGCAAAAGGATATGGTTATACTAAACCACTCGTTAGTAACAATACAGAAAGAGGACGTTATTTAAATAGAAGAGTTGAATTCCGATTTATTTTTGATTAAATTGATATAAATACTAGGTATGCTTATAACATTAAAAAGAAAGTGTATAAACTTTTTTACTTTACTACTATTTATAACATCTTACGGAGTTATATCCGCACAACCTGTCCCCTCTTCTGAAGAAAATATTCCCTATCTGGTAACTTTTGGAAAAGATGCTGAAACTTCCTGGGGAGATGATGATTTTAGTCAGACCTTTTTCTTTATTATTCCAAAAGATTATAAAAAACCCCTTTTTATAAGAGTTTATGATCCGGATACAGGAGGTGCTATTGATGAAATCAAAGGTCAGGCAGATTCGAAAACTCAATTCTCTATCTATGGAGGAAAAGGGACCATCACCGACTCGGCAGCAACGTCAATTCATCCGGAAGGAAAAGTAAAAAGTGGCATTTTACTGGCTTCAAAGACTTTTGGTAAAGAAGGAACATACGACAAAAACTGGTATTCTTTTGGTCCATTTAACCCTTTACAGGGTGAATATGTCCCTAATTACGGCGGGTATGTATTTAAAATAATTGCAGAAGGAATTTCCGGTGATGACGGAAATCTTTATAAATATTTTCTTAGCTCCTCTCCTGTTGAGAATATTCCAATAGAAGGGGCAAATGCTTTTACCTTTGAATATACCTTCAGGCTTCACGATCACCCTGGTGCTGTATCCCACATCTACCCATTTGTAAGTAGCGATGTGGTTGCTGTTAAAATACACACTTTCGATTTTGATAATGACGGACGTATTAGAATAGTTTCTGTAGCAAAAAAACATGAAGAAGTTATATTGTCCGGCGATAATGAATGGACAACCAGCACACACAAAATTTCTGAGCAGGAAAAAAACACCTCACTTGATATACAAATCATTAAAACCTCAACTATAACCAACAATAATGTGGTTTTTTATATAACCAATCAATATGGAAAGGCTTTGCCTTTTTATACCTCACCCATTGGTGGTACTCCAAAATTCAAATATGAAATAGGCGTTAAACCATATAAACCATAATTATTTGTGAGGATGAGGATTGGGAAATTAATTATTTTTATTCTATGTGTTAGCTACGGCTTATCCTTTAGCCAGACATTTAATTTTAAAAATTTCGACATAAACGAAGGGCTATCTCAGTCCTATGTTTATACCCTTATTCAGGACAAACAAGGATATTTATGGATAGGAACCGGAGAAGGATTTTCTCGCTTTGACGGTAAAACTTTTCAAAATTTTACCATTTCAGAAGGGCTTTCAGAAAATTTTATAACAACCGCTCTTACTACTGCTAATGGACATATATGGATCGGCCATTATAATGGGGGGATTTCCTTATTTAACGGAAATACTTTTCTTTCTCTAAACTGTGAAGATAAAATATCAAGCAGTATAATATCTTTTGTTGATTTGGGTAAAGGTACCGTTTTAGTTGCCACCCAAGCTGATGGCATGTTTGTCATAGATAAATATAAAAACATCCATCCGGTAACACTAAAGGGCAATTATCTTGTCAACCAAATACACAAGGTTAGTTCAAATTTCTTTCTTGCCACAAACGAGGGTTTAATAAAATGTTCTTATGCAGACAATGAACTTAAAATTGAAGCTATATATTTACCCTCTGTACAAATTAACGATTTATACCCTGCGAATGGCGAGGGGAATTTCTGGATTGCCACTTCTATGTCAGGAATTTACCTCTTCTCTTCAGCCAGTGAAAAACCATTAAAGAAAATACCCCATATTGAAGATGAAGAGGATGCTGTTATAAATAAGATCATGGAAGACAAGGATCTTAATTTATGGTTCAGTATTATGGGCAAAGGAGTCTATAAATACCATGTTAAAGACAGAAAATATGAATTGCAAAACCACTTTAGCAGTTCTTCCGGCCTGAGTAATGATTACATCAAAACGCTTTTTGAAGACCGGGAAGGCAACATATGGTTTGGCACCATTGGCAATGGCCTTGACCAGCTTATTGACCCTGTATTTACCTTATATACAAAATCTGACGGACTCATAAACAATAATATAACCGCTGTTTACAAATCTTCAGACCAAACAATATGGCTTGCATCAGAATACGCTTTATTGAGAATTAATAAGATCAATCAAAAGATAGAACTCGTTCATAAGCTTTATAAGGATAATAAAAATAATAACAGGCTAATCAACACTATTTGTGAGGATTCAGAAGGCAACTTGCTTTTAGGAACTACAGAAGATGGCGTTTGGAAATACAACATACAAAACAAGCAGTCAACCAGGTTTCTTTATTCTCCATACAAGCAACTAAACAATAAAATAAAACACATACAAAGGGATGCGAATAAGAATATATGGATTGCCACGGAGGATGGTGTATTCTTATATGCCAACTCAGGTGAAATCAGGCATTTGACAATGGAAGACGGATTAGCACACAATCATGTGTATTCCATCTTTGTTGATAAAGATAATGCAGTCTGGTTTGCAACACACGGAACCGGATTATCCTGTTATAATAATGGTACTATCATAAACCACCGTTCTCCTATGGAGGCAAAAGGCGTGGAAATAAACTGTTTTTCTCAGGATCAAAAGGGACGTTTATGGATTGGCACTTATGGACAAGGGATATTTCTGTTTGATGGTAATGAATTCTTAAAAAACTATACAACCAGGGATGGACTTGTTTCAAACTACTGTTACTCCATTCATGCTGACGATAACGACAATGTCTGGATCGGGCATAAAAGTGGTATTTCGAAGTTTATCTCAGAAAAGGAAAAAATTGAAAAGTTTATTAAAAAAGAAGGTTTTCTGATCGATGCAGTCAACAGCAACGCTGTAATTGAAGATTATTCTAATGTGTTATTCGGTACAGTTAATGGTCTTTTAAAATATAACTTCTATGCAGATAAGCCCCTGATGGTTGGGCCGGCAGTAAATTTAAGTGATGTTCGTCTTTTCTTTAGAAAAGTTGATTGGGGACTTTTTTCAGATTCACTATGGGGTTTATCTTCCCTTCCTTATAAAGTAGCTTTACCCTATAACCAAAACCACCTGACCTTTAATGTTACTGGAATAAGTTTGTCTGCTTCAGATAAGATAAAATATCAGTTCAAATTAGATGGATTTGATAAGGAATGGTCTCTTGTAAGTAATGAGGACTTTATTACTTACTCAAACCTTCCTCCCGGTACATATACCTTCAAAGCACGCGCTATCAACAATATCGGCATATGGAGTGAAGAACCTTTAAGCTATAAATTTACCATCAATAGCCCATTCTGGAAAACCTGGTGGTTTATGCTATTAAGCTTGTCTTCCGGAATTGGTTTTATAATGATGATCATTAAGGCAAGGACGGAAAGCCTTAGAAGCCAAAGAGAAATATTGCAGGAAGAAAAAACCAAACTTCTTGCGGAAATCAGGGTTCGAAAGCGGGCTGAACGTAAGCAAAAAATCAGTGAGGAAAAGCTTAAGCAGACAAACAAAGAGCTTAACACCTTTATATATAAATCCTCCCATGACCTTCGTGGCCCCTTATTGACTGTTAAGGGCCTTACCCAACTGGGTATTATGGAAGTAGCCGAACCGGTGAGCTTAAAATACCTGAACCTGATCAGTGATCGTGTTAACCGGTTGGATGTCATTCTCAGAAACCTGATTCAGATCGTGGAAATGACAGAGGTGGACATCGAAAGCTCTAAAATAAACTTTGAATCTTTACTTGCTAAAGTATTAAAAAGCCTTCAAAACAGTCATTTACACAAAAAAATCAATATTGAAACAAATATTGAAATGGAAAATGATTATCATAATGATAACAAACTCATTTTTACAATTTTGAGAAATATCATTGATAACTCAATTCAGTTTTCATACCCCGAGCAAAGAGATTCATTTATAAAAATTAAAATTTCTCAATATCGAAACGGTGTACTAATTAGTATTAAGGATAATGGAATTGGAATTGAAAGCTCGGTAAAGGATAAGGTATTTGAAATGTTTTTCCGAGGAAACAATCTTGCTAAAGGTTCAGGACTTGGTTTGTATGTTGTACAAAAGATTGTCTCCAGGCTAGAAGGTTTTATAAAACTCGATTCGGTTTACAATGAAGGTACGAGTATTGACGTGTACCTTCCATCCTACCAGCCATCTGAGGCTACCAACCAGGATGAGAATACTTAGCATATGTATCAATTGCCAGATGCTCATTTAAGAACTCTGAATTAAACTCCTGGCCTTCATGGTGAATATAGATGCAGGTGCCGTCTTTGATAAGTTCAATAATCTCAAGAGTCTTATCCATGGGAATAGCCGGACAACCATGACTTCTTCCAAGTCTGCCATTTTGTGAAATAAAACTTTCACACACATAGCTTGCTCCGTGAATAACAATGGAACGTATTTTGGCATTAGCATTGTATTCTTTATCCAAGCCATCAATAATCAGCGATGTGCCATGTTTTCCTTTGTAAGTACCATAAGTGGTATAAAACCCCAAGCTGCTCATATGGGTTCCGGGCTTATTGGAAAATTGCATGGCCAGGTCCTCACCGGTATTTTTGCCATGTGCAACCAGGGTATGCTCAAGAACCTGCTTGTTTTTAATATCTACTATCCACAACCGTTTCAATGTAGAAGGCATTGAATAATCTATTATGGTTACAATTTCTTTATCGTTCAGCAGGTTTTTATTTCTCATATTATAATAACCGATCATCCCTTTGCGGAAGACATCGTAGTTCATTCCCTGCTTTTTTAATCCGGCTGAGTGGTATATATCACTGAGGGAAGCTTCAAATCGCGCCTTTAATTCTGTCCTGGAAATTTTATCCAGGGCCTCCTCAAGCTTTTCCGCATTAGCAGAAACGTATTGGCTATACTGGTGATCCCTTGAAAAAATATTTCGTGGAGTATAAATACTTAATACAATTAAAAGATAAATCAGTGATTTCATAGATGAATAATTGATTCATATTAAATACACTCACAGCAGTTTTATGGTTCTTATGTTTTTAGTATTATAAGAACGTTTTTTAGCTAAAAACAACATGTATATCTTAGAGAATGTCGGTGTTTTTATACAACTTATCACTATATAGTGGGTCTGATCGAATATTTTGCAATCAGAAACTTACATCGTTTCAATAAAAATTGTATGATTTATACAATAAAAAAAGCCGATAGTCTGAGTCTACCGGCTTCATTGTTTTAGAAGAAACTACCGTTTAGGCTGGTTCATGAATTTCTATTTTAATTATTTTATCTCCTTGTCTCACCTGATCAATTACATCAAGCCCTTCTACCACTTTGCCAAAGCAGGTATGATTGCGGTCAAGGTGACCTGTATTCTGGCGGCTATGGCAGATAAAAAACTGAGAGCCTCCTGTATTCCTTCCGGCATGCGCCATAGAAAGCACACCCTTGTCATGGAATTGATTCTCACCGTCAAGTTCACACTTGATCTGATAACCGGGGCCACCGGCTCCGGAACCATTAGGGCATCCTCCCTGAATTACAAAGTTGGGTATAACTCTATGAAAGGTCAGGCCATCGTAAAAGCCTTTTTTGGATAGATCAACAAAGTTCTTTACCGTATTAGGAGCATCTTTGTCATAAAATTCAATTTTCATCACTCCTTTTTCGGTATGCATGGTTGCTGTAGTCATAAGTATTATTGGATTAATGTATATGTATTAAACAAATTAATATAATTTGGTTCCACTGAATGCCGAAACAAGCCTAAAACCGATTCGAATCTAATAAGAAGATTTGAAAATGCCACGAGAATAAGCGAATTTTATGCTATGAATTTAAGCCCTGAAGAACATGCTGTCATTTCAGAAAAGGAGTATCTTATTGTTAAACAACAGGCTATTAAAAAAATTTCAGATACACTTCTAAAAGTCGGTACAATTTTATATGATGACTTAAATATCGTAAACTTTCCGTTTCCGATAAAAAAGACTACCAAGATATCAAAGGGGGAAAATTACCGAAATCTCCCCTATCTTGTGCTGGACTTTCCTTCATATTATCAAAAAAATGGATTCTGTATGTTCCGTAGCTTGTTTCTGTGGGGTTATGGATTTTCTGTGGAATTAGTCATTTCAGGAGATATTTTAGCCCGGTTTAAAGATCAGGTATATCATAATTTAAGGCTTATTAAGGAAAATGACTATTTCATTTGTCATGGCCCCACTCCCTGGAATTATTATTATGAAACAGACAACTATATCCCACTTGGAAATGTATCTGATGAGAAGTTATATGAATTAATACATAAAAGGGAGTTTGTTAAGCTAGGCACTTTTATGCCTTTAGAATGTGCAGATGAGCTCGAGCGCTTTATTTACAAAAATTTCCTGTCAATG
>JBKBXU010000257.1:0-6976 GCA_046313675.1 Cytophagaceae bacterium | reverse complement strand
TTCCAAACCATTGAACGGTTTTTCCTTCACCATCTTTAATTGGCAGGGCTCTGGTTATATGCCAGCGGTATTCCCCGGTCGAAGCATTTTTAAATCGATATTCGACTTCATACATTGCTCCTGTTTGTGATGCCTTATGCCAGATTTCGGTAGCCTTCGAAACATCATTCGGATGTATGGGAAACTCTCCATAGGTACCCAGTATTTTATCTCTATTTTGCCCTGTGTAGGAGATGTACTTATCATTCACATATTCGAGGAATCCTTCTTTGTCCCTGATCCAGATCATTTGGGGAACTAAGTTGGTAAGAACCCTGAATCGGGTTTCACTGTCTTGTAGCGCTTGCGTTCGCTCAAGCACCTTTTCTTCCAAACTAAGATTCATTTCTTTAAGCTGTTGTTGGGTTTGCCCTAACTGAATATTTTTATCTTCAAGGCTTTCCGCCAGCAAACGATATTTTTCCTCGTTTTGAATTAATTTTTTAGTATTATAATTTGTGTAGGTTTTGAAAGACAGGTATTCTTTAAAGGTATAGTAGTTTTCTATTTCTTGTACCAGCTCTAAAATCTCTTCCGGATCACTGGTGTATTTAGCTATAAACTTGAATAGCGATTGTTTTTTTACAAAAAATGTAAGGGATACATCTTCTAATAGCACTCGTTCACTAGGAATATTTTCAAGTTGATTAGCTTCAAACTTTTTGTTTTGCTCGATGGCTCCTTCTATGGCTTTGCCTTCTGCGATTTCCAACAGGATGTTTCCGGATGAAATTTTAATGAATTCAAATACTTGGTTATTAGTCTGTTCAGCTAGCAATTTAAGGAGAGGAAGGTCTATTTCTTTTGCAAATCTTAAATCTTCCAGAGTTAATTCATCTAAATGGTTTTCCAGTATAAAACGTGCATAAGAAGGTAGTTTGGAGATTTTTACGAGATGCCTATCCATTTTTTAATATCAAAAGCTGAGTTGTCAGTAGTTGATAACCCAAAATAAAAGGTTTAGTTTAAATGAGGCAAGAGGAAGGATGAAAAATGCTGGTATTATAGAAAAGATATTACCATTTTCATAACCTATCTTTTATGGCTTTTATAAATGCATTTTGCTCTTGTTCACTTGTAAAGAAGCGCTTGGGAATGATGTATGCTGCAATGTTATCTACAAAAATAAAAACTGACCGCTTATTGGTTTCGACCCCCTTAATCCCTTTCCACCTTTGCAGCGTTTTATTGGTTTCCGATTCTTCAATTAGCCCTTCTTCAGTAATAATAAATGTTCGTTTTCCTAAAATAGAGCCGTTTTCAGAGGGGTATTTGCCGGTTCTGCTGACAATTAAATACATGCCGCCTATATAAATGCTGCCAAAAATAATAGCAACCAGAGCCACCTCAAAAATATAGTTGAGAAGGTGAAATGGGTGATCCGAGTTAAATAAAAAAGGAAAGGTAAGTGCCATAAATGCTACGATGTATAACCTCTTTTTCAGGCCTTTTTTCTGAAACCAAAACCTGTTAAAGTCGCCATAGTCATCTCTTGTTAAATCAATGCTTATTTCAATGGGTTGGGTTTCTTTAGTTTGCTCATTCATAAATACGCTTAATTTTTAAGTTATTATTTTTGCCTGTTAATTCATATTTATACCCTTCTCCAAGATCATCTTTTAACAGGAGTCTGAATTTATAAGGTTGGTCTTTTTTAAAATTGGATGCTTCTAAGCGTAATGTTGTCTGCCAGGAATACTCTGATGCTCCAACTGCCTGAGGTAGGGTGTTTTCCCACTGTAAATCACCTTCAAGGTTTTCTATAGAAATTAATTGAGCCGGAGTTCCTGTGTTACCTATATTAAAAGATAAAAAGTTATAACTTTGACTGCTGCCGTTCTCTTTAAGGGCCGGTGAAAAAATCTGAAACATTTCATAGATCTCATATTTTTCAGAATCATGAAACAATGCCTGTCCATTTCTTTTTAAATCAGAATAGTTGTCAAAATCCTTAGTTATACATTGATAAAGCAGGTTTCTGTCAATTGTGATTTGTGGAAGGGAATCAAATCTTTCCACATATAAGCTTTCGAGCACTTTTTGGGATATGGAATAATCGCTTTTCTGCAGTAGCGAGAAGGTAATATTATCTCCTTCCATTTTTTCAACTTTAAGAAAATAAGAATCATCACTGTATGGTTGATTAAGCTTCTTTAATTGAATTATGGAATTGAATGATAAGCCGGATAAGTGATTTTCAATATCTTCTACCTTGTTCAGGTATTCATTTTTTTGATATGAATAATACTCATATTTATCATAGAGTATGGTTCCTGTGTAGGTCAATCCGCTTATTAACAGGAAAACAGGGATGATGAGTAAATATTTTCTCGCAGGCACACCCGAGCGCTTTTCCTTTACTACCATGGTATCAACCCAATCGTCATGCCATCCATTGCCATTGCCAAGGTAAGTGAAAGCGTCAAAAGGTACTGCTCGAAACAGGGTTCTCAAAAAACCTTGTTTAAAGGTGATTTTTTCACCATTAGTTGATAGTAGCCTGGATTCGGTAAGAAGTTTTCCGGGGCTGGCGCCAAATACTGTTTCAAATATTGGGAAATACAGGATGCGGGCGAAGAAAACGAACATGATCATCGTAACTTGCCTGCCAAGAGACGATTCTAACATTGAAAAGAACGTGCCTCCAAAACTCATTAAAAAGGTTGAGCAAATTAGTATACAAAGACAAAGATCAACCACATAGTGTGTGAGTCTCTGCATTTTAGGTGTTTGTATAAAATCGTCTCCAATAGTTGTAGTCTTTATGTCAAGTTCTTTTTCTCCGGCTATAGATTTAAGGATATAGTATCCACCATAGATGTATGCCATGTTAACGATGATTGCTACAATGGCTAAGAGAACGAAAGAAAAACTCCAGGGTATCAAATTAAAGTTACGGTATAGCCCGATTGGTGTAAAGAGCAAGGATAGTCCCTTGTAAAGCACAAAGGAAGAAATTGAAAATCGTAGCAAGCGAGATTCTTTTCCCTTACTAACGGTATATATAATTGCGCCGATTAATGCCAGCAAAAAAAAGAATAGATTTAGAAAATTTAAAGGTAATCCGCTGTCATAAATATAAACTTCGAATAATCTGCTATTCATAAAAAGCAGGTTCATTGTGGGGCTGAATTGCTTAAAAATAGTTAATTTTATGAAAAGTGCATGGGTGTCTTCCACCGGGTAAACGGAAATTAATTCTATTGCCAGTCCACAAATGGCCAGCACATAAATAAAGCCTTGAGCTATTTTAAAATTTTTCACAGTATATTGAGTAAGCAGATATAAAGATAGTCAAATAAGTAATTCACTACAGTTTTGAAATCAAGAGTGTTTTTTTCGTTTGATCGGTAACCTTAAACCGATCATCCAATCGTAAGCCTACCACCCACACAATTTCACCACCGGAACAAAGAACCACCACCTGTTCCTTTTCCGGGATGGAAAGTTTTCGATCAACTAATAAATCGCTTACTTTTTTATACCCTTTCATTCCAAGAGGTACAAACCTATCCCCTTGCTGCCAGTATCGTAATTCCAGAGGGAACTTCAAAAGGTCATAATCCAGAAAAGCTGTATCAGGATCACCACTGATAACGGCATCTGCTTTTTCTAACACATTCCATGAAAACTGCTTGCCCGCAAAAGAAAAGTTTCTGGTATTTTCATCAAGGCGGATTGCTTTTTCCTTTGAGCCGGGTATTTCCGATATAATGAGTTCATTTCTTCCTGTTACAGCACGATGTGTTGAGGAAAAAAACTGTTTCCCACTTTCCCCGCTTGCTTCGGCTATACTTTTTGCATCTGTGTAGCTAAATCCGAAAGGCTCCAGTAAACCAGCAATAAGAATTACCGGTTCTTTTTCATCCAGAAGGTTGGAAAGGTTGAGTTTAATTAACGAGCCTTCTTTAGTAAATACCTGCTGACGTACCTGCTCTAGTTTTTCATTGTAAAGACCCTCAACGGCAGAGATTTTTTCCATCGTAAGCCGCATGGTTTGCTCCAGGTTTGGATTTATTTTTTTTAATAGAGGTACCACCTCATTTCGAATCAGGTTGCGCTGGTATTTAAGAGATTCATTTGAGCTGTCATCACGCCACTTCAGACTATTTTGAATAGCATAGGCCAGCACTTCGTCCTTTTCGGCAAATAGCAAGGGGCGAACAATTTTGCCTACTTTAGATCCTATGCCATGTAATCCTGCAATGCCGGTGCCTTTTGTAAGGTTCAGAAGAATGGTTTCTACGGAATCATTCAGGTGATGTGCTACAGCAACGTAATCGTATTCCAACTCTTGCCTGAGTTCTTCAAACCACTTATAGCGCAGTTCCCTGGCTGCCATTTGAGTAGAAATTTTTTTCTCCGAGGCATAATCTTCTGTGTTAAAGTATTTGACAAATATGGGAACGTTCAAAGAAGTGGCTAATTCACGGACAAATTTTTCATCCTCTTCCGACTCTTCTCCGCGGAGACGAAAATTGCAATGTGCAATACAGAATTTTATATCTGTTTTTTGCATCATATCTGCCAGTACTACAGAGTCTACACCACCACTTACGGCAAGAATTACAGATTCATGCAATCTTATCTGAATTTTTTGTGTTATATAGCGTATAAATCTGTCAAACATGCCGAAAGATAGGTTTTTTGACTAATTTTACACACTATTTGTGCTTGTGAATGAAGATTAATTTTAAAATTCTTTTATGCCTGCCGGCATTTTTGCTGCTACATGCTCATGGTTTTGCCCAAAAAAAGGGTGAAAAAATCGAGCTTGTTCAGGCGGAAGAACTTGAAGGAGGAAAGGTAAATAACGAACCCGTAAGAAAGCTTCGTGGTAACGTTATTTTTAAGCAGGGAGATGCCATTATGTATTGCGACTCAGCTTACCAGTATACCAAGCGGAATGGCATTGATGCTTTTGGTAATGTTCGCATCAACCAGGGGGATTCCATACAGCTTACAGGAAATAAGCTTTATTATAACGGTGACAACCGAAGAGCCAAGGTCCGTGAGAACGTGATGCTCAAGGATCCTAAAATGACCCTGACGACGGAGGCGCTGGATTATGACCTTAATACCAAAGTCGCTAATTACAACAATGGTGGAACGATCATAGATGGTAATACTACCTTGATAAGTAAACAGGGGTTTTACAATACAAAGAGCAAAGTATTCAGGTTTAGGAAAGATGTTAAGGTTGACAACCCTACAGAGAATTTTAAACTGGAGTCAGATACCCTTCATTATAACACCAACACAAAAATTGCCACGTTTTTTGGTCCCTCAAAGATTACCTCTGCCGGTGATGTTATGTATGCCAATGAAGGGACCTACAATACGGTTACGGCACAGTATGATTTTGCCAAACAAGCACAGGTCAGGACTGAAGAATATACCATTTTCGGTGATAAGATACATCACGATGAGAAGAAGGACGTTACCATTATTGCAGGAAACGTGAAACTTATGTCTCCCAAGGACAGCATTATTGTAGAATCAGATCATGCGCAGTATTGGGGAAAATCCGGCTATTCCAAGGTTTATGGCAATGTATTGATGAAGCAATACTCTGAGGGGGACACCCTTTTCCTGACTTCAGACACCCTGATTTCTATTGATAGCAAGGAAAAGCCCGAAGAGAAAAGATTGCTCGCCTTTCCTAAAGCTAAAATTTTCCGAACGGATTTGCAGGCTATAGCCGACTCTCTGGTTTATAATTTTGGGGATTCCACGATCTATTTTTATCATGATCCTGTTCTGTGGAGTGAGACCAGCCAGCTTACTTCCGATTCAGTACGTCTGGAGATGATGAACAACAATCCGCACAAGATGTACATGAATAATAATTCATTTATCGTGTCGCAGGATACTTTATTAAATTTTAATCAGGTAAAGGGGCGTGATATGACCGGATTCTTTAAGGAGCGGAAAATGGATCGGATGCTGGTGAACGGAAATGCGGAAAGTTTCTATTATGCCCTGGAAGATGAACGTAAGGTGATGGGGGTAAATAAATCACTTTGCAGTGACATGCTTATTAAATTTGCAGATACTAAAGTCCATACCATATCGTTTTTGGCAGAACCCAAGTCTAAGTTTATTCCTCCGCATGAATTAGATCAAGGCGAAGCAAAACTGGGAGGATTTAAGTGGAGAATAGAAGAGCGTCCGAGTTATGAGTCTGTTACAGAGGTGCGTAAAGCAAGCCTTAAGGTGCCGGTAGTTTATGAGCCGGGGGAACAGAGCGGTTCGGAGGGTGAAGCTGAAAATGGTACTGAGGATAAAGGTGAAGAGGAAGAAGGTGAAAATGCAGAAGGTAAAGATGAGAACGAAGCTTCTGCAAAACCTTCTGATGAGGAGCAAAAAGAGCCTAAGAAGAAGTTAAGCAAGGAGGAGAAGCAGCAGTTGACCAAAGAAGAAAAGAAAGAACTGCGTAAGGAGCAGAAAGAAAAAAAGAAGAAAGAGAAAATCGCCAAAAGAAAAGCCAAACGGCTGCTTAAAATGGAAAAAGAATATCAAAAAAAGAAGAATGCACAAACCAATTGAAAATATATTATTTAATGTTATCTTTGCAAGCTATGCCAAAAGGTAGGTTCAACATATTGTTATTTGCCGTACTAAGTCTGACGATCTTTTCATGCAGTAAGTTTGATAAGATTCAGCGGAGTGATAACCTGGAAGAGAAATTACAGGCTGCATTCGACTATTATGAGAAAAAGGATTATCATAAGGCCAGTGTTCTGTTTGAAGAGTTGGTGCCTTTATTGCGGGGTCGTTCTGAATCAGAAAAAGCTTCTTTTTATCAGGCAAATTGTCATTATCACCAAAAGCAGTATATCATGAGTTCCTACTATTACAGGGACTTTATTGAAACTTTCCCAAGAAGTGAATATACGGAAGATGCCAGGTTTTACTATGCAAAATCTTTATACAA
>JBKBXU010000256.1:0-6999 GCA_046313675.1 Cytophagaceae bacterium | reverse complement strand
CAACTGTGCATGATCACCTCCGTAGGATATCAGCTCACTTAGTTTACCATATTCATTAGCAATGTATTCCTGAATAACCCTATTATCAGCAATTATCACATCTGCATATCTCACAGCAAGCGCTTCAGAGAATTTCAAAAACCATTTAGCAAACCTGCTCCATTTCCCCCTCTTCCATTCAAGCCCATCAATGTTTACTATAATCTTTTTTTTACTTAATAACCTCACAATAGGAAGGCTGACACAACCTGAAACACCCAAAATAAGTAATACATCAGCAAACTTTAATGAGTTAATAATAGAAAATATATCGTAAAATATACTTGCAGGTCCGTTTGCAGAAAGGTTAATGTATTTCAACTTCGCACCGTTAAAAGAATCAGGCCTATCATCATAGGCCTTTCCACTGCAAAATACTGTAATATTATATTCGCTGCTTAGATAAGTAACAAGGTTTTCTGCTAAGGTCTCAAAGCCCCCGTATTTTGCTGGAATACCAACCGTTCCAATAATTGCGATACTTTTATTTGCCATCAGGAAAGTCCTTCGAAAAAATATCGCCAGAAATTTTAATAATCTTCTCTACGATATCCCAATTTCTTTTCTGAACATACCACCATGTGGTAGCCATCATCCCATAGGCATTATTTTTTGAAGCATATCGGCTAAAGTTTTTTATGGTCTTTTCTTTCACCCATGTAGCGCCTATAACCTTGAAGCCTTCTTTTTGAAATGTTGTAAGGGATGGGAAATTCTCCTGCTCATCATTGTAATGCCAGTCGCAGATCACTATATCCTTCGGCAACTTTGCCCTGAGTTCTTTTCCATAACCTGGTAATGTTCCATGAAATGGCTTCTTTGATTCTTCAGGGATATCTGGAAATTCATCAGGACTTATAAGCATATCACCCCACATCCATGTTTCTATGCCTTTTGATTTTAAATGGTGATATAGCGTTAGAACATCTTTAAGGAATAAGTCTGCAGGCAATGGCCGCTCGCCTTTGAGTAAAAACCTCCCAACATGGCCTGATTCCCAACCCACTACTTCATCGTGGCCAATATGAACTGCACTTGGTTTTAGTAAATCAATTAATTCATCCAACATGGGTAAAATTAAATCATACACCTCTTTTTTATTAGGGTCGTAAGTCTGCTGGTTGTACATCAAATCTGAACGGTATTTCCCAAGCAATACGTGCTGATGGCTTAATGTTTGAAATTGCAGAACTATATCCAAATTTTTAGCACGCGCATACTTAACAAATTCAATCATCTCTTCACGCTCCCAAGGTTTTACCTTAACTATCCACGGGAAACTTTTCAATCTAACACTTGCGCCCCAAAGGATATCTATGACCAAACTATTAAAACTATGTTTGGCCGCCTCGTCAGCAAGTCGCTTTGCTTCTCCTAGTGTTATGCCTAGTAGTCTAAAATGCAGCGCTCGTATGACTTTTGGTTTTCCCTGAGCATTAACAGAACTAGCGACCAATATTGCCACTAACAAAACGATAGTACACAACATTTTACAATTACTCATTTTAACCATCTTCCACTTGCAAGATAGATCAATATTTTTATGCATGATCTCAAACACTGATAAATTACACCAAACGGGATTAAAAGCTTATAAGCAATTGGCAAGTTCAGTTCAAACCACATAGACCTTCGTACTTGCATTTCTCCCAAAAACATTTTGAAACGCTTAGATGTCTCGCCGCCTGCAGTATTGGGCTCACGTCCCAAATAAACCGCAATCACATCTGGAAGTAGCAATTGTTTTGCATGAAATAAGGCGTATACTGTTGAATAGTAATCTTCACAGTACCTCAATCCCTTTTTGAAAAAACACAACTCTCGGTTCATCATAAGAGATGGTGTATAAAAGGGGTTAAAAAACACAGCAACTAACCGAGAAGTGAATAATAATAATGGCTGCGGCAGTGCAGACAGCATTTTTCTAACCAGTGCACCAACCTTTCTTTCCCCTACGGTAATACCTGAGATTACCATGTGACTCTTCCCATTAAGATCTTTAATTTTTTTGATTACCCAATCGATCCAGCCGTTATCGTAAAAATCATCAGAGTCCAAAAAAGCTATAAATTTACCATTGGCTTTTATCACACCGGCTTGTCTCGCCATACCCGGGCCACTATTTTCGCTTAACCTAATTATCTTAACCTCAACTCCTGACGAATTATGACTGACAAATGAATAAGGAGGATTACTAAAATCATCAACTACTATTATTTCAATAAACTCAGGGAACTCAGAGCTGACCGATTCGACCGCACGATCTGTTAATGTCTTTCTATTAAAAGTTGGAATAACAATTGATAACAATTTATCCATATATTAATACATCAAAATGGTTTGTAGTAATTACCATGAATACTAAATGTATCACCATACTAAAAAATATTATAGCGCTCGTCAGTGTTGATGCACTTGATGATCTAGCTGTCAAAAATATTTGGAGAGGCACTGCCAATAATGCAAAACGATAAACAATAAATGGAAATATCAAATAACTTATAGCTAATATAAGGGATGAATAAATAATTGCCAGCGTTTCGATGTTTCCAATATCTGTTCTATTAATTTTATGTGATAAATAACGAACTATATATATCCAAAATAATGGGAACGACATAAAAATTAAAAAAGACGGTTTTAGTTCTAATGAATATATTTCGCGATAATCCTCAAACATCTTATTTAAAACATCCAAGGCATCAATAATTAATTCGACATTAATTCTAAATAAAAATAATAACATTATCGGTAAGACCAATAACCACCCATATTTTTCTATCATAGACAATCTTTTCCAACTAATCCATAATAAAAATGGAAAAAAAGCAAGTGCCGAAATGTGAGCGATTCCAGCTATCAATCCTAACAATAACGCCACCTTACGATGGCGTTCTATTAAACCTACCGACCCCAAAAAAAAGAAAGTTGCCAAGCCTTGACGCATTGCATTTGTCATCAACTCTAAACCATATACTGAAAAAGTTAAGCCAGCGGATAAGAACAAAGTATTATTGCGCCATTTAGCAAAAAATAAAAAAATCAAAGGAACAAGCATTGCAACTTCAAATAAAAAAAACCGATCCGATTTGATTACACATGCAGGATAAAAAGCCGTATAAAAAATCTGATAAGAAAGGTTTTCATGTAATAATTTTTTTTCAAGAAAGCCATTTGCACAGTAATCACGGAATGCTCTGACATATCGACCAGTGTCATTGTCACTTCCTTCATTCGGGATAGGACGAAATGACAACAAAATGCAAAATATGAACGAAAGCAACGCAAATAATAACCATTCAATAAAAAAAAGACGATTTATCATGTTTCTTCAGATATTGTTTCTGCGAATACCCGACCAGCAGACCATGATTCTTTAAATTTAGGTTCCAGAACATTCTGTTCAGCCCACTCATTCCACGATTTTACAAAAAGGAGTCGAATTTTATTACGTTTTTCTAATGATAGCGCCGTCCGAATCGCGAGTTTAAAAGTTCGTTCATTATATTTTATCAATACCAAACCGCGTCTACCCATTCTTGGCGTATTATCCCAACCTGTCACTACTTGTGCGTGAACAGTACCTTCGACACTCTCAAATGCAGCACGTAAAACTTTAATAGTGTCAGTGTATAACCTGATCTCCGGACCCAATCCAATTTTTCTTGCCAGGCGCCAAAAGGCACGATACACATTGTTAAGTAGGCGGGATTTAGAATAAAACCCAACATTATTACAAACAACCGCATCTAGTCCGTAGTCGCTGGGTTTAACAATTTGTTCCGTTGGAGCAGGCCCCCACGTCCCTATAATATAAAGATCTCCCCCGCCCTCTTTTTTTACGCATTCACGCAATTCCTCCAAATAATATTTTGCATCGGGAATCAATCGCGGCTTATAAATCAAAAACGGTGACATATTGCCAATTTTCAAGTAGCGTTCTGAATTGACATAATGCGCTATTAACTTGGCATGCTCACGCAACTCATCACGGTTATAGGTTTGCTGAAAAATCACATACTGTGAAAGACCATGCCATATCCCAGTCCATGACTCATTTGCCCATCCCAGCATTATTTTTACCCCTACATCAGGTAAAGTAAGCATTCTGTCCAATGGTCGATGTAACACTCTTTTCCCAGCAAACCAATAGTGCCAATAACAAAAAGCGTCTATCTTAATATCTTTGGCATAATGTAATTGAGCTAAGAGTGTTTCATCACAACGCAAATCGTAAAAACCAAAACGCCCAGGTAATACTGGCTGTCTATGTGTGGGAAACAATGATCGTGCTCTGGCAACATTATGCCATTCTGTAAAACCATCGCCCCAAAATCTGTTATTTTCCTCCAGTGGATGAAACTGTCCTAAATAATAAGCAATGGTTATTGGTCTATTTGTCATGACCTATCCTCTTGCAAATAACCTAACTTTTGCATTAGTAAACTATTACTCATTTGCTCAAAACATGTCATTAATTCAGGTGTTTTTTTATTAGCAGTAGCCCGATCCGATTTTACTTGTAGAATAAGTTTATTTATGAGATCATTTGAACAATTTAAATTGCAAAAATCTCTTAATTCAGAAAGAATCGAAAAAGGTTTTTGGATGAAATCTTCATATCTTATTGTAAAGCCACGTTCGTTAACAGTTTCCATCATTTTCAACGCCATATCAGTATATTCTTCCCAAAGAGTAAACGCATCTTTGAGCGACAAACAACGGGAAGACCAAACAAATCCTCCTTTTTTGGAAATGAATTTGTAAAGACCAAAGGTTTTTCTTATGTTGTGTTTAGTCTTGGCTAGTTTTAAATGTGCACACTCCCTTTTATATAAACTTACTGCTACAGAGACCCCATTGCGATAAATATGAATTACTTTAGCATCGGGAAATAATTTTAACCATAATGGTAGCGTAAAAGTATTTCTTGGATCTTTCCAACCCCAAGGTTCCCGCATATTCTTTAACTTACCTCTATATCTGATAAATCGCTTCCAGCCAAGATAGGATACAATAGGAAAACCGTTAATACGTTCTTCTATATATTCATAGATAAGCTGAAATATTTCCGGCCTATTTAAAAACCATTTTCCAGCATTTGGATTATCCCATGATCCCCCGCTTTGGCGAAGAATCCACTCATTCAAAGTAAGGAAATACATTGATTCTAAATTTTCTTCGAGATCATTTCCAAGGAATACACCCATCTGACGTAACATTGAGGCAATCATAGTAGTGCCGGACCTGTGCATTCCAATTATAATTATTGGCGAATTCATAATTTTAACTTATCTCCTTTTGGTCGCAATGGCATATATAGAATGTTAAACCCGAACGCAATAAATGCTCACCTAACATGAATAGCCTTTGGCATGTATATAAACATTATACCATATCTTAATCTTATCACTACAACCATCAACAGGTTCCAAATTATTAAGCATAGAGATGATGCTATAGCAGCGCCGTTGATACCATAAAGTGGGATCAGCAAGTAAGCTGTAATAATATTTATCAAAGATGAGGCTGATATAATCAGGCTTACTGTCTTTTCATTGCCTGTCATGGTGAGGAAATAACCTACACTACCTGAGATGGTATTCACAAACTGCCCTACTATAAGTATAAGTAGGGGTGTATAAGCAATAATAAATTCTTCACCATAGAAGATTTTTAACACCAACCTACCGAAGATGAGCAAGCCTGTAAGTATCGGCGCTGTACTGTAAAATATAAGCTTTGTAGATTTATGGATAACCCTTTTAAGCTCCTTCATCATGCCTGAATGATAAAGCTCAGCAAACTTTGGGGCTATCATAGAATTTATCGCCTGAAGCACGAAGTGTATAAGTGTAGCAAGCTTTGCAGCGACTGCATAATAGGCAATCTCCCTTTCTGATTTCATGCCGCCAAGAAGAAGCACACCTATTTGATTGTTTATATAACCCATTGCAGTGATCAAGAACATGGGAGTCGAGACCATAAGAAGATTTTTGAGTGGTGGGATAGCAGATGGTTCATAAGCAATGGGCGAATCTGAAGATGTTGATTGAGGATTCTTATTATGGCTTAAGCTTCGGAATCTGAGTTCTGAGACATAAATACCTGCAACAGATGCTAAAAAGAATCCTGAAAATAGGGCATAGATAGGGTTGAATCCATGATAATAAAAAATGGTCAACAGACCGAGCACTAAGAGGTTACAAAATAGAGGAAGGGCCTGAAAAAGGGCAAAGGTCTTAATAAGCTTAAATCCCCTTGTTACTGAGAGTGTGTATTCATATAATACCCTGAAGGGGATAAAAAATCCTGCTACAAGAAAGAATATGGTATATTGAGGCTTTTTGAATATAACCTCCGCAACAAAGTTAGAGTTTAGTGTTACGATGAGAATAAAAAATATAGATGAGGTAATTACGAAATACAGAAGCCTTCTGTATATCCTGAATGCCACTTCTGAATGTCCCTTCGCAGTATATTCAGGTATGAATCTCAATATAGAAACATTCGTTCCCAGAAGGGGTATAATTATGGCAACCATAAGAAAAGAATTAATGAGTTCAGTTATTCCGAGGATATCAGTGCCGTAAAGTCTGATAACAAGGACCTGAATTGTAAGGGCAATTAAGCCGGCACTGCCGCGGGCAATGAATGAAAAGATGCTTCCTTTGAGCACCTCGCCAAAATGTTTGTCTTTTAGATTAGATTTGAATTTCTGTGTAAGCGTCATTTTTAAATTAAGAGGATTAATTTCTTATCCTCAAGCATCTGCAAAACCTTATTTACACAAAGGTTAAGGTCTTCCTCATCTGTATTAAGGATCAGGTCAGGGTTTTTTGGTTCTTCATATGGAGCATCTACTCCTGTAAAATCCTTTATCTTGCCTTCTTTTGCCTTCTTATAATGACCTTTTGGATCCCTCTTCTCACAGGTCTCGGGAGCACACTTTACATATAC
>JBKBXU010000255.1:0-7023 GCA_046313675.1 Cytophagaceae bacterium | reverse complement strand
AGCATAGAATCAAGGTGAAATTCATCAACCGAGAGGAACTGAATGCTCTTACTTCCGAAGCAGGCAGCAATACAATTCTTATATTTATGCCGGTGGTAAGCAGCGAAACCATCCATAACGAAAAATGGCTTGATGAAACTTGGGAAGTGATGCATCTGCTGAAAGAGAATGGAGCCGGAGCTAATATTTTCCGCCTTCAAAAGGATGTACTTGCCTCTAGCGAAGAACCGGAGTGGCTTGGCGGCTTCAGAAAATTTGATTTTACGATAAAAGAGGAACTGGATGACCTTAGTATTAGCGGCAAGAGAAAAGCCGAGCGGTTTATCAGAGGATTCGTGTTCCGAATTTTTGATGTGGCACAGGAGATCGAAAGGATTGTTCTTAGCAAGGGAAATACAGAAATAAAAGAGTTTGATTCCCACCGTTCAGTTTTTCTGGCTGAAAGTGGTAGCGATATGGAGTATGCCCATCATGTCATCAAACGAGAGTTAATAAGGCATGGATATAAGGTATACCCTGACAAGCCATATCCTGTAAATTTTAAAGAACTTTCCCTGCAGACAGAGCAGGATATCCGTAATTGTTCCCTTACCATTCATTTGATCGGAAGTTCCTATCTGAAACCTAGAGATGGGAAAGAAGTTTCCCTTGCGGAATTTCAGAATCGTAAAGCGGCAGAAATTGTGAAAGAAATTCAGGAAACGGTGCATCATTTTGAAACGCCTATATTAAAAAGGATTATCTGGATGCCTGAAAACCTGAAGGACACGTCTGAAAGACAAAGAAAATGGATAAATGAATTGATTAAAAATGAGCAACTTCAGGCGGGGGCAGATATTATTAAATGCCCGCTTGAAGAATTTAAGGATCTTATTTTTGATAAACTTCGAATTATTCAGAAGGGAGATTTGCACACTCAGAACCCTGAAGCATCGGAAGGTAAAAAGGGTAAAATATATCTTATAAGCGCTGACGGACATAGTGAAGAGGTCTCAAGTTTAAAAGAATTGCTGGCCAAGGAGAATTATGAACTGTTGACGGTAGATCGCTTAGGAACCCAGGAAGAAATCATGAATGCTCATAAAAATAATCTGATCAATTGCAGTGGGGTAATTTTTATGCCCGGAAATAATAATATCAAGTGGTTGAGGAGCAAGATCAGCGATATGGTAAAAATGACGGAATTCAGAGAAAATAAGGAGTATGCCTTAAAGGCAGTAATCAGTAAAAAAATTGAGCGACTTCCTTCTGATCCTGTGTTTAAAAAGGTAGTTTTAATAAATGAATACGACGGGGCATTGGAATCAGAAGCAATTCGTCCTATTATTGAGCAGTTAAATTAGTCTCATTAATGCCCAAAAAATATTTTTTATTTTAGTTTTTTAAAAGATTAACCGGTTATAATTTTATACTTCTATGTCTGCTGTTTTAAATGAAATTGAAACTCTTCCTATCGCCGAGGCAATCGACAACCCGTTTCCCGGTTTGCGGGCTTTCCGGTATGAAGAAAGTCATTTGTATTTTGGGAGAGAGGGACAGATAGATGATGTTCTAAAAAAGCTTATAAAAAACAGGTTTGTTGCCATTGTAGGAACTTCAGGGATAGGTAAATCCTCATTTATTTACTGTGGACTGTTCCCTTTGCTTTACGGGGATTATAAAACAGATTTTTCTGATTCCTGGGAAATTTTTACCTGCCGTCCCGGAGTTTCCCCTATTCGCAACCTGGCTAACTCACTGGTTGATATGAAAGGGGTTAGGGAGGGAGATAAAGAAGTAAACCAGAATTTAACCTACGCTACCTTATGTGAAAGTTCTTCCGGATTGGTAGAAACAATACGTCCTTTATACGAGAATAATAAGAAAAATTACCTGGTATTTGTTGACCAGTTTGAAGAGATTTTCCGATTTAAAAATTCTGCTGCTGAAGCAAACGACGAAGCTGCGGCATTTCTAAAACTAATCATTCAGGCCATAGAGGAACCTAATATACCTATTTATGTGGTGCTTACCATGCGCTCGGATTTCGTGGGGGATTGTTCTCAATATCCCAACCTAACCAAAGTCATTAACGAAAGCCAGTTCCTCATTCCGCATATGACCAGGAATGAGAAGAAAGCCGCTATTTCTGGTCCGGTTTCCATAATGAACGGATCCATAAGCGATCGCTTGGTTCAGCAGTTGCTGAACGATGTGGGTGATAGCCCCGATCAGCTCCCAATCATGCAGCATGCCCTGATGCGTACCTGGGATTACTGGCAGAAAAATAAAATAGGCAGTGAGCCTCTTTCGCTGAACCATTACGAAGCAATTGGCGGGATGAAAAGGGCACTATCCATGCATGCCAATGAAGCTTTCAATGAACTGACGGAAGAGCAGAAGAAGATATGCGAAAAACTTTTCAAGACCATTACGGAAAAGGGTGAAGAAGGAAGAGGAGTTCGCAGGCCAACCAAATTAAAAGACATTGCGTCCATCGCCAATGCACCAATGGAGGATGTTATCAAGGTTGTAGATCATTTCCGGATGCCGGGAAGAACCTTGCTTATGCCTCCTTACAATGTTCAGCTTAATGAAAACAGCATTATAGATATTTCGCATGAGAGCCTTATGCGTATTTGGGTTTCCTTGCAGAAATGGGTTGAGGAAGAGGCAGAGTCTGTGAAAGTATACCTGCGTTTGGCTGAAGCAGCAGAAATGCACCAGTTAGGAAAGGCCGGCCTATGGCGTCCACCAGATTTGGATATTGCCTTAAAATGGAGAGAAGACAACAAACCTTCTATGCTCTGGGGGCTTCGGTATCATCCGGCCTATGAGCGGACCATGCAATTCTTGGAATTTAGTGAGAAAGAGTATGAGAAGGAACAGATTATAAAAGAAAAGCTTCAGAAGCGAAGATTGATAGCCGCCAGAATCATTTCTGTAATTTTTGGTTTTGGTGGGCTGGTGGCTTTGATGTTCTTTTTATATGCCCAACAACAGAGTGTGAAAGCTGAGAAAGCAACTAAAAAAGCGACATACAACGCATTGAAGGCTGATTCAGCGGCTGCTTATGCCAAACTTCAAGCGGATTTCGCTAAAGCGCAGGGGGATAGTGCAAGATTAAGTGCGGAAAGAGCTGAAGATGCCAAAAACGAAGCACTAAAAGAAAAAACTGCCGCTGATTATGCAAAAATTGTGGCTCAAAGGCAAACAGAAAAGGCCATTGCATCTAAAGCGGAAGCGGAATTAAATAGACGGTTGGCAAATATAGAAAAAGACAATGCGTATAATCTTCGTTTGTTGTCTATTGCCCGGTCTATGGCTATTAAGTCTGTTCAGATTGATGATCCTGTTAAGAAAAGTCTTGTAGCGCATCAGGCATACTTATTCAACGCTGAAAATAAAGGAAAAAAGAACGATCCTGATATCTATGATGCTATGTATTATTCTGCTAAAAGTATGGCAGAAGAATCTTTTAACAACCTGAAAGGACATACACAGAATGTAAGGGTGATCGCTTCGATACCCGGTAGCCGCTATTTATATTCGGCAGGTAGTGACGGGAAAATATTCCGTTGGGATTCAAAGAATCTTCAGGGTGAAAAGTTGCTTATTGCAGATAATCCGAATCTGGTGGTTAAGTCCATGGCCGTAAGTAAAGATCAGAAATATTTAGTTTGCGGTGGAAACTCAAGCAATATATACCTGTATGATCTTACCAAGCCATCTCCTGTTGCTACCGTTTTGAAGGGTAATACCGGAGAAATCTGGTATCTTGAATTCCTGCCTGATAACAAACGCTTTATTTCTTCAGGATCTGATAAACGCATATTGGAATGGGATCTTACAAAATCCACTGAGATATCACAAAGTGACCTTAAAGTTAATACCATGTGCCTGCATCCTGAGGGTGGCGCCATATCTGTTGGTAAATCCCAGGGTGTTATTTTATTGATCAACCGGAGCGATAATTCATCACGTGTTCTTTATAGTGATCCTGACAAAGTAGATATTATATCTCTTGCCTATAGCAGGGATGGGCGTTTTCTGGCAGCAGGTAATGAGCGTGGTACGATAAGGATTTTTGATGCACTTTCAGGGAATTTATTATATGTACTTTCCGGACATACAGCCAGGGTCAATAACCTTAAGTTTAGCCCTGATGGCAAACAATTGGCTTCCGGCAGTTTTGACCGGACGGTTCGTATCTGGAACGTTAAAAACTTCTTTGATCAGCCTATTGTGCTGAAAGATCACGATGACTGGGTTTGGTCCATTGAATATACTATTGATGGCGAAAAGATACTTGCCGGTTGTAAAGACAACCTTATACGTATCTGGCCAACTACCATTGAAGCAATGGCGGATAAGATCTGTGGTAAGTTGAAAAGAAACTTTACCAATGAAGAGTGGGAATTGTACGTTGCTGATGATATTCCTTATGTTAAAACATGTAAAAGCCTTCCGGTAGGAGAAGGTGTTAAAAAATAATTTTTTGAATTATGTTTAGAGTATCCATTTTGTTGCTAATGTTTTCTTTGGCAACGGGTTCTGCATTCAGCCAGCAGGATCAGAGTAATTGTTCCCAGGTACTGAAGAGAGCTCAGTCAACTTTTGAACAGGGACGAATTGATGAAGTTCCGAAAATGGTGGAAGCTTGTCTGGCTTCAGGATTCACAAAGGAGGAAAGAATAGCAGCGTATAAACTTCTTACACTTACCTACCTTTATCAGAATGAACGTGAATTGGCAGAGTCCTCAATTATTAAGTTTTTAAAACTTAATCCGGAGTACGAAATTAATCCTGCCCTTGATCCGAATGAATTTATTACCTTGTATAATTCTATTCGTACACGTCCGGTTCTTTTATATGGAGCCATTGCAGGTGTAAATTTCTCCTATGTAAATGTTCACCGTAATTTTAGTCTGGACAACTCTGCTGTAAAACGTGGAACCTATAATTCAAGGCCCGGAATTCAAGCCGGACTTGCTTTTGAGTACCTGTTTAGCAAAAGCTGGTCCCTGTCCCCGGAAATTCATTTTGCCACAAAAAGTTTTCATTTTAAAGATACCATTCTTGGTTTTTCTCATTTGCATTACGAAGAAGATCAGGCAATGATTGATTTGCCCTTATTCATTCGGAAGAATTTTTTATTGAATAACAGAACCCTTCTTCCTTATGTAGAAGCAGGCATTATTGGTCATGGCCTGGTTCGTGCCAGAGCCAGTATTGAGCGACAAGACCATATTGGCCCTTCCAGACAGGATGTTCCCGAGCGTTCTATTCCCAGATTAAATCAGCGGAATATACTTAACTATTCATTGGGTATTGGTGCGGGTATTAAAATTAAAAATGTCATTGGCAACGGCTATCTTATGATTAGTGCCAGGTATCAATTTGGAATGCGTACCATGGTAGACCCTATGACAAGATTCAATAACGAGGAGTTGATCTATAACTACTTGTATCTTGAGAATGATTATAAACTCAATACCATGAGTTTCTCGCTGGCATATCTGTTGCCACATTATAAACCAAAGAAAATGTATTAATTTTTACTGAAATGCGATATATAATTTTTACTTTTTTAATTATTGCCACAGCCTCCTGTCATAGAACAGATAAGATCCGGCCGGATGAATCAGGATTATTTATGAAATTTTTTGGTGGGGCAGGAAACGAAATAGCCTACGCTGCCGAGGAGACTCCTGATGGAGGATATATTCTGGTAGGCTCTACGGCTTCTCCCTTGACCGGTGTGAAAAACGCCTTGATAATAAAGACGGATAAAAATGGAAATAAAATCTGGGAAAAGACCGTAGGCGGAGAAAAAAACGGAGAGGCACGTGATGTAAAGGTAGGTAGCGATGGAAGTTATGTGGTATTAGGCTACTGCACAAATGCCGATGGATTTACAGACTTTTTATTGATGCGTTTTAATTCCGGTGGCGCCGTACTTGATTCATTGACTTTCGGAATGGGTGAACGAAATGAAATTGGAACGTATATTAAAATCACTGAAGATAAGAACTATCTATTAGGAGGTATTGTGACGAATGAGGACAATACAAGCGATATGTATTTTGTTAAGACTGACCTTTCTTCCAAGCTTTGGGAGAGAAAGTATGGGCTTGTAGGCGAAATGGATGAAATTGGTTCGATTGATGAGATAGAAAATGGCAACCTGATCATTTGCGGCACCGTTCGCCGTGGTGGAACTACCGATATGAGGGTAGTTAAAGCCGACCCATTTGGAAATTTGATGTGGGATTATGCATTTGGATTCGGCAATAACAGAAACGAAACCGGTAAATGTCTGAAAGTTTTAGCCGACGGATATATAGTGGTAGGAACCAGCTACGATACGCCGGATGGTAAGGGAGATGTGTTTCTTGTCAAACTTAACAGGCAAGGAATCAGTCAGTGGGAAAAGAAGATTGGTGGAGCAGGCGAACAAATAGGAAATTCCATAGACCTTACAGGGGATAATGGTTACATCATTACAGGTAGTTCTGAAAAAAGCCAGGATCATCATAATATTTATCTTCTTAAAGTGAATTCTGAAGGCAATACTTCATGGGAGGAATCTTTTGGTGGCGGCGGTATGAATTCAGGAAATTATGTTAAAACCACTAAAGATAAAGGGTACTTGATTCTTGGTACCACAGATATTGTTAACAACAGCATCATAAATATGATCAAGACCAATGCTTCAGGTAGGTTGACGAATTAAGAGTGGGGGATTAAGAATGAGGTATTGATATTGAGTTATTAAGTTATTAGGTTATCTCGCCTCCGTTTGTGTCTTGCAGGTGGTTGGCAAAAATAATCACTGAAGCTATTAACTATAGGGAACTTAAAAATTACTACTGCCGCTTCCCTGGTCTGTGACACACAGACCAGCTGGTAGTTATTAAGTTATTAAGTTATCTGTCTAGTGGCAGGTATATCATCAAATAAATCATCATATAACAAATTACGGTTATCATAAAATGCCATTGATAGGCCCTGCCAGATCAATCAGTCACCAAAATTCATATG
>JBKBXU010000254.1:0-7047 GCA_046313675.1 Cytophagaceae bacterium | reverse complement strand
AAATCTAAGCAACTCCTATTCTAAGAAAACAGGACTGGCAAATTTCCTAAAAGCGAAGGTAAACAATGATGAAGTAGAAATACTGACAGGCCAGGAATCCTTTATTTTGCTGTCGTATGCTGAAGCCAATGCCTTGGTTTATCTTCCTCAGGAAATCAGCACGGTGAGCCCTGGAGATCAGGTTGAGGTACATATGCTAGGCGAATTTAAAGCCTTATAATATGGATACAGATATAACCAATATCAATACACCTGAGGAATATAATAATTTAAAAATTTCACAGCAATGAACAAAATATTATTCTTTGGTTCCTTAAGAGAACTTACAGGTACACAGGAAATGATGCTTGAGAATATCTCTGACACGGATAATCTTTTAAAAGAACTCTTACATAGGTTTCCACAAATTAGATCCTGTACCTTTCGAACTGTCATAAATCAGGAAACGATAGCCCAAAACACCCCTATCAGACAAGGAGATGAAATTGCCTTATTGCCGCCATTCTCCGGTGGGTGAGAGAGTAATTTTAAATGTTTAATTTTTAATGCTATTATTGATTTACTCAATTTACCAATGAACAAGGAATTATTTATTAAAGGGCCTGTCACGCCTGATCTTATCAGCAAAATATTAAACGAACAATCTACAGACAGGGAGTCCGGAGCATTTACCATTTTTCTCGGACAGGTTCGCAGTGATAAAATTGACGGAAAAGAAGTCACAGCCATTGAGTATACAGCCTATGAATCTATGGCAGAAAAAGTTTTTGAGGTAATAAGAAAAGACACCTTTGAAAGCTTTAAATTAACTAAAATCATTATCATTCATAGCCTTGGCACAGTAAAATCCGGCGAGGTAAGCCTTTTCGTTTTAGTTGCAGCCGGCCACCGGCCTGATGTTTTTAAAGATTGTTCTTATATTGTAGAAAAAATAAAGAAAGATCTTCCGGTATGGGGAAAAGAAATTCTTGAAGACGACTCTTATACCTGGAAAAAAAATAACTTTTAAAATGGTTGATATAACTCCTAAAAAAAACACCCTTAGACAGGCTACCGCTGTTTCTATTTTAAAAACAAGTAAAAAAGAAACCATTGAGGCAATACGCAACAGAACAGTTCCCAAAGGGGATGTATTGGAGTTCTCAAGGGCAGCGGGTTTTTTTGGGGTTAAGAAGACTCCTGAACTCATCCCGGACTGCCATCCACTTCCAATTGAAAGCACCCGCATCTGGCATGAAATCCATGGACTGGAGATTCATGCTTTTGTAGAGGTAAAAACCATTTATAAAACCGGCGTTGAAGTAGAAGCTATGCATGGCGCTTCAGTGGTTGCTTTAACCATGTACGACATGCTCAAACCATTGGACAAAGGCATAGAAATAGCTTCTGTAAAGCTACTGGAAAAAACAGGAGGGAAATCAGATTATTACATTCCGGAAAATCTTTCTGCTTCAGTGATTATTTCATCTGACAGTATAGCTGTCGGAAAGAAAGAGGACAAAGCCGGCAAGGCAATAGTAAACAAACTGCAAGCCTATGGTATCGAAAACAAAAACTACCAAGTCATTCCGGATACTTCGGAAGTATTGAAAAAGAAAATTAATGAAGAAGCCGGCACTACTGATTTATTAATAATTTGTGGAGGAACAGGATTGACCTCGAAAGACAAAACTCCTGAAACGGTAATATCCATGCTGGAAACAGAAATCCCGGGCATTATGGAAGCGGCACGAAAATATGGACAGGAAAGGACCCCTGTGGCATTTCTTTCCAGAGGAGTGGCGGGAATGATTGGCAAGACCTTAGTACTAGCTGTTCCAGGATCATTAAACGGAGCCAGGGAAACCATGGATGCCTTACTACCTGACATTCTGCATGTATTTAAGTCTAAAGATTTTAAACCTCACAGTCCGAGATAGATTTACAGTGCCTAACTTTAAATTTCAAATTTATCAGAATCCTTGCTCGAAATATTCTGAATAAACTTCTATGTAATCCCTATTTCTTCACCATCTGAAAAAATAACTCTGCCGATAGATTTTCAATTTCATTCGAAGTATTTCAATACGTCTTCATGTAAGGCCCTGCGTATCTCGCACATTTGTGACTTTTTCAGCAGGCCCTACTTAAAACTGATTCATATCACTTTTCAACTATACTTCACTGAATTAAAGATTGTTGAAAAAATCATTTAATAAAATAAAAAAAACCAAAGCTTCCGACATTTAAAGTAAACATTCAAATCAGGTTTCAGGTTGTTTGAGAGTTCAATTAAAACCATCAGACATATGAAACATACTTTACCTGTTTATTTAAGATTTTTACTTATACTTCTTATTGCACCTACAATAGGGAATGCGCAGATATCTCATGCGAGTGATGCCTGGCCTTCATCCCTATGCCTACCTCTGTCGGATCCTTATTTTGTATTTTCCTTAGAAGGCGATTATCCGGAAAACACCAGGTATGAACTACAATTGTCGGATGCCGATGGAAATTTTGATAACTATCTGGTCATAGGAAGCAGAATTGGAGCAGGAGATCATATCATAGAAGCGCTCAATTTAAATCCATTTTTACCTTATGGCACAGGTTACAGTTACAGATTTGCTGCGTATAATGAAGGAATTGAAGATTTTAGTTCAGAGAGTTCTCCCATAGAAATTATTCCGCAGGCAAACCTGGAAAGCCCTGGAATAAAAGATGGGTATAATCACCTAAGATTATGTGCTGACGCTGAAGGAGAAGTTAAAATTGAAAACTCCCAGATAGGAGCCATATATTATATTGAAAGCAATGATGATATAGATCTTCCTCCAACGGAATTCATTCACGGTACTGGGGGAACTATCTCTATTCCTATACCTGCTACATTTGATGATGGCACCTATACCGTAAAAGTTTTTACAGCTACCATGGAAGGACTTACCTGTGATGGCCCACGCAATTTTGGAATCATCGAAATCCAGCGCATTGGCGAACTAAACATCAGGGTTAAAGATGATGAAGACCACAGATTACAACCGGAGGAAGATGGAGTTTACAGATTTTGCGAAACTGAACATGGGTCACTATATCTTCCCAATCTGCCCGATGCGTCTTATCACTGGTTTAAAAACGGTGTAAGGCTGGATCATATAAATATCAGAGCAAATGCCATAGGTGTAAGAGTAGATGATGCCGGCAGAATGGGGCCAGGAAGATACCACGCCAGAATCATCTTTGGCCAATCAGACGGATGCAGTATGTACACTCCGGAGGTTGATATTCGGTTCCTTGATGCCCCGGAAAGGCCGGAAATAAGTTTGAACAGAGCACCGGAGTTTTGTCCCAATGAGGGGCCTCTTAGAATTTCAGGTCCGGAAGGATATGCAAGGTATACCTGGTACAGAAACGAACAGATTGTTCACAGGGGTAGCAACCGCGAGCTTATGGTAAGCAGAGAGGGGGCTTACAGCCTCGTCGTTGAATCGGAAGCCGGCTGCCCCAGCCGAAGATCACGAGAGGAACTCATCGTGGCATATGAAGCCCCGGCAGAGAAAGTTGTTTCTGCACAGGAGAGTTTACTATGCCGTTCCGGACAGTCAAGAGTGGTAGTCCATAATTCTGATCCGGGCGTATGGTATCAGTTGAAAGATGCTGATAGAAACATATATTATGGAGGAAGGGCAAGCGGAAATGGTGGAGACTTGTTTTTATATACAGGTATATTAAACTCCTCTGTAGAAATGAATATAGTTGCTACCGATAAAATGGCGGGTTGTCAGTCTGTTTTTGGTTTTGTTAGTATCCTTGTGGATTTAACAGAGGTTACCATCACCAGACAAGACCATTTATTGGTTGCTACAGAAGGCACCGCTTACCAATGGTATTACGATGGACGTATGTTGCACGGGAAAACAAGCCGTACCCTAAGGCCGGATGAACCGGGAGTGTATACTGTAAAAATAACCACACTCATGGGTTGCCGAAAATGGTCGGATGAATACAGCTACATGCCAACCAACGTCAATTTGGCCAAAAATGCTTCGGTCAATGTTTATCCAAACCCATTTACAGACATTCTGAACATAAGCACAAGCAATACCGATTATACAGGAGAAATCATCTTAACCGTATATGATATTGTAGGTAACAGAGTAATGGGAGAAAAAGTCGATGCTGGTTCTTTCACCAACAAAGAGCTAAACTTATCAGGCCTAAATGCAGGCACCTACTTCCTCCATGTCATTAACCAGGAACGGAACTCTGTCATTAAATTAATAAAACACTAAAATTTTATCGTTACCGCCAGAAGGCTTCCGGATTCGGAAGCCTTTTTTTATGCCCAACAAAATTCTAAGGAGATTTTAAAATTCGCACCATCCCCAACTCGTTCTCTAATTAACCTAATTAAATATGGATATTCAGGACTCAATTATCAGGGTTATAGCCCGAATTAATGCGTTGCCAAAAGAAAGTATTAAACTTAAGGATAATCTTAAAGAGGATCTCGGTATGGATTCACTTGATATTATAGAAATGATCGTAGAACTTGAAAGGGAATTTAACTTATATATTCCGGAAGGCTGGGTAAAGAAAATAAAAACCGTAGATGAGATCGTAGAATATGTTAAGGTGCAGTCTCCAAAATAACAAAATGAAGGTAAATCGGGGCATAAAATAAAAAAGCCTCCTGAATTTTTCAGGAGGCTTTTTGTGAACCCGCTGGGATTCGAACCCAGGACCCCTACATTAAAAGTGTAATGCTCTACCAGCTGAGCTACGGATTCAAACTTGCTTTTGGTAATTCCTTTACCGTATTTGCGAGTGCAAAAGTAACAGCTATTCGTTTAAATCCAAAATATGGCAAAAAAATTATTTAACATATTTTTAATTTTCCTGATATGGCAGCCTCAACAATCAATTGCTCAATCATATAAGGACAAGCTTTTTTTTGCAGATTCTTTATTTAATTCAGGAGAATTGTCTTCAGCTTTCACTTTATATGAAGATATAACCCTATTGGAGGAAAATGTTCCTGAATATATTTTAATAAGATTGGCTTTTTTGGAAGAAACTTCCGGCAATGCCTCTTCCGCCCTGTTTTATTTAAACAAACTAATGTTGGTCAAACCAGCCATTGAGATCCTGGAAAAAATGGACAGTCTTGCTGAAAAACATAAACTCAGCGGCTACGAATACCGGGACATTGATTTTTTTCTTTATCTGTACCGTTTATACAGGCCATTTATAATTCTTTTTTTCATCGTCATCAGCGTGGTATGCTTTGCCTTTTTCCTGGTAAACTTCCTGAATAAAAATCGTCTGAAGATTTATCCGGCCATTACCTTAATATGGTTAGGAATAACAGCGTGTATAATTAACCTGGACTTCACTCCTGATCAGGCCATTGTAACGAAAAACAATACCTACCTGATGACAGCCCCCTCCGCAGGAGGACACCTGGCAGAAATTATTGGCAATGGGCATCGTGTTACATTAAAAAAGAAAAAAGACATCTGGTATCAAATCGAGTGGAAAGGCAAGGAGGTATACATCCATGAAAGCAACCTGCTGTTTATACATTGATATCACGATAGTTTTTTATAATGAGCAGCCACTGCCCGAATAAGGTTACTGTGACCTTCATTTAAAATGGTAAGCTTTGGATGTCGTATTTTGTGTAAAAGCTTCTTCACCTTATTATAGGTTATAATTTTATCGTACTTCCCCAAGAATATCTCCAACTCAATATTATGTGAATTAATAATTAAGGCTATGTCACCAATGGCAAAAGAAATTTTTCTAAAAACTACCCAGGAGTAATACACCCTCCTTCGCTGCTCTCTTGTTATCAACTGAGAATCCGCAAACTTTAATACTTTTTTATTTAAGAGAGAAAACTGCTGAAGTTTTTTCATAAATCCGTAATACATCCATGGCTTTAAAATCAAACCCCTGAAGATTTTCCGCATAAAAGGATATTCTGTCGCCAATCTATACCAAAAACTAATTTTAATTCCATCAGGAGCAATTAAAAAAAGCTTATCAACCTTTTCAGGAAAAGACTCAAGGCTGGCAAGGGCGAATTTACCACCCATACTAAAACCCATAACAGAAAATCTTTCGATGTTATGCTCCTTTAAGAATCCCGACAAAAGCTCTTTCCAGAATGATTTTAATAGTGGCTTATCTTTTTCATGCCAAAAGCTTTCACCATGAAAGAATAAATCAAATCCATAAATCGTATACTTTTCATGAAGGACTTCATCCAGAACCCGGAAATCTTTATTGCTTTGCCCGTAGCCGTGAAATGACAGCAAAACCTCACTCCCACTACCCCTTACGGAATAATAAAGAGATGCTTTTTCCATATCCAAATACCCACTGCTTTCCTTCATTTTTTTTCCATCAAACAATAAAAAATAATAAAGATTTCAGTAAATTAGTAAAACCATTTGACTATATGTTCCGGATAACTCTATTTTCTTTCTTATTACTTCTTAGCTCCATGGCCATTGGCCAGGATTATCCTGGAACAAATTACAAGAATTTTGAAATACCAAAACAAAATATAATTAAAACATCCCCCCTGGCAATGATTCAGGGACCAATTATTTTTACCAGTGAATACAGGCTGGCTATTGAACGGGTTCTAAGCCGGAAAATATCCGGCCAAATGGGGGTGTCTTATCTTGGAAAATCTAACCTTTTTAGCATAGATGCTGCAATACGCTCAGTAAGCCCTCAGGCAACCAATATTAATGTAACCACCATGGGATACAGAGTGCAGGCTGCTTTAAAATATTACCTCCTGAAGGAGGCTCCTTATGGTTTATATTTCGCTCCCCACCTATCCTATTCTTATGCAGAATTCTTTCTGAGAAGCCACTCGCATGAGGTTGTCAAAGCTCATTACAAGAACCTGAACTTCCTATTTGGTTATCAGTTTTTTATCAAGAAGAAAATTGCCTTTGATATGTTTGCAGGTTATGGGGTGAAAGAAAATGTATTTGAAATGGTTGACCGGACAAACGTCATTTTACAGGATGTTATCGAAAGACA
>JBKBXU010000253.1:0-7089 GCA_046313675.1 Cytophagaceae bacterium | reverse complement strand
TATTTCTATAGGTTTGAACACTTCATTTTTATAAATCATTCCCTTATAGGTATTATTAATAATGGCCATATAACCCAAATCGGTTATTTCATAGATCAAGGCATCAACCTTATCTCCTTCATCAATTCCCGACAAATCGTGGCTGAAAAAACCGCCAAGCTTGGCTATTCCCACAATACGCTCGGTTTTAGGATCGATGGCAATCTTCACTACATGCTTCTCTCCGAGCTTCATTTTTCTGTGTTGTTCTGAAAGAGGTACCAACAGATCCTTCTCCAATCCCCAATTCATAAAAGCACCAATTGGACTTACATCTTTAACTCTAAGGCAGACAAAATCACCCAGCATCCCCAGAGGAGTTAAGGTTGTTGCCACCGGACGGTCTTCTGAATCTTTATAAACAAAAACCTCGATTTCATCACCCGGCTCAAGGCCATCAGGAACATATTTATTAGGCAAAAGCACTTCCACTTCACCTGAAACCAGGTAAAACCCGTGAGGAGACTGACGGCTGACCTTTAGCAGGTTTAGTTTTCCAATTTCTATCATTAGGTACAATTTCTCCAAAAATACGGGGAAATGTAGAATTATCTAAAAACTAAGGGATCTTTCTTACCCTATTCGTCCTGACTATCCTTTTTACGGTTTAATCGCAACCTGACATAAACTCTGTAAAACCAGAAAAGAAATGTAAACAGTATTCCTATTAATGCAAGCATTATAAAAACAGGCCATATAAACACAAACCCTTTCCCCAAATAATAAAAAGGCACCAACAATAGACTGAAGTAAATAAGGCAGGCTAAAAGGTTTAATAAAAAATAGTTAAGAAATTTCATTTTATCCGCTCCTGCAAGCATAGGTATCAGGTTCCTTAAGTATGGCCAGAATTTTCCGATCACAATAGACGATTGGCCATACTTCATTCTGAAAAGCCGGGCTCCTTCCAGATAAATCCGTCTGAAGTAATAATTATCGCGCTTGGGAAAGGCGTTTTCTCTTTGATTATATCCACGCTTATAAGCAACCAGATCTCCGATAAATGAAGCGATAAAACAACAGATAAACATAAAACCAATGCTTAATTTAATCAATCCAACTCCGGCAAGAATGCCAAGCAGAGGCAGAAAATAACTTATCCCGGAGATTGCCAGGCCTTTTAGCGTGGAGGTTTCTGCAAAAATCACCAACACAATAATACCCAGCAATACAAATTGCCCGAAATTGACAGGCACTTGCTGACTTACGAATAATTCATAGTATAACTCCATACTGAATTAACCCTAAACAAAAAAGGATGTTACTATTTGGATTTCTTTTCAAAAAACATTTCCTGAAATTCGGAAGTTATGTTTTCAGGGTATGGGAAGAGAAGAGACGTAGGGGCCTTCACTTTGCCGGGGCGAAAATCTGCCCCCCTTTTTTTTTAAATCATTCACTGTTATGGGCACGAGCATTATTTTTCGTATTGAAGGATATTTAATTCTGTAATCTTGGTAATATCCTTGTCAGATGTCATTAAGGGCAAATTCATGTAATAGGAAGTTGCCGCAATGATTGCATCAGGAAGTTTTATTTTGTAATTCCTTTTTAACCCAATTGTTATCTTTTTAATTTCTGAATTTATGTCAATTATGGAAACAGAGGTTAAAAAATCTTCAACCTTTTTCAGTTCTTCCAAGCTTATCTCTTTGTAGCCTAAAAGTTATAATTCAGTTATAAAAGATATGTAGATTGTTTTATTGTCAAGTAAGTCTGCAAGTGTTTCATCTCCAGAAATTAAGTACAAAACAATATTAGTATCTAAAAAAATATTATTCCCATTCATCTCTCATTCTTTTCTGGATTGCAAGAGGATCTTCTTTAAGTTTAATAATTCCACAATACTTGCGAGCATCAAACTTTTTAATGTTTTTTAATCCCGAAAGTTTTTTATCAAAATCTTCCTTTTTGGTTCCCTTTTTAATTATTGTAACCATGATGATGTGCTTTTATCAATATAACGTATTTTTCAGGACAAAGTCTCATTTTTTCTTTCCTGCCTTACCCATAACGTATAACTTGAAGCAGTAGGGAGCAAAAGATACCACTAATTTTCTTCAAGAGTTAAAAATAAGAATTATTCTCAAAGTTAAGAAATATACTCCTATTGCTTAAAGCCAATTGTTATCCGACTAATTTTTTAAAATCAAAAAAACAGGCTCCTACTTAATTTAAACGTATAAAATTAAGTTTGCCCCCCTCCTCACAAAAGATCTTCGCCTCTTTAAATATTACTTTTAAAATTTTATCTAAGAACTTCTCTAAAAACCCTCGATTAAAACCTTTGAATATCTTCTTTAAAACGATTGATAATCAAACGCTCTTCCAGACTGACACCATCGAAAGACTCTGCCACATGCTCCATAAAGCGTAAACACTTTTTTTTCATGGCATCATCAAAATCATATTCAAACCGGTTTGCTTCCAGTGTATCCAAAGCGTACCGATAGGCTTCTTCCAGGGAAATATCATGATCTTTTAAATTAGTAAACATGGTATTGATCCACTCATTATTTACATCTGAAAGTTCAAACTCTTTTTGAGCCAGAGAACGGATGGTCTCTTTTTCATCGTCCTGAATCTCACCATCTGCTTTGGCAATGGCATAGGCAAGACTGCCCATGGCTATGTATATATTCTGAAGTGACATATGATTAAAAAATTATTTAATAAAGCCCAAAAACGAAGATATTGTTTTTATTTATTTATTGGTTCCAAACCATATTTTTCTTTAGCGATTTTCAACATATAAGGATACGCTTCATCAAACACATTAGAAAGTTCGCCTTCCAGAATGGCTTCTCTGATATCAGTTTTTAATTCTCCAACAACTTTTCCCGGCTCCAGATTAAAAGTTTTCATTATTATTTCACCCGTGATCACAGGTTGGAAATTTCTTAACTGATCTTTCGCCTCAACCTCTTCAAGTTTCTTTTCTACTATATCAAAATTCTCCAGGTAACGCTTTACTTTTTTATCGTTTTTGGAAGTCACATCAGCCCTGCATAAAATCATAAGCGCATGAAGGTCATCACCTGCTTCAAATAATAACCTTCGCAAAGCAGAGTCGGTCACAATTTCTTTTACCAATGGAATAGGGCGCAAATGGAGACGAACGAGTTTTTCAACCATTTTCATTTTTTCATTCATTGGCAACTTCAACCTGCGAAAAATCTTAGAAACCATTCTTGCTCCCCTTTCTTCATGGCCATGAAAAGTCCAGCCAACTTTAGGAGAATAGCGTTTGGTTTGAGGTTTGGCTATATCATGCAAAATAGCGCCCCAGCGCAACCAAAGGTCATCCGAAACGGCTGCAACATTATCAAGCACCTGAAGTGTATGATAAAAATTATCCTTATGCGAACGGTTTTCTATGGTTTCTACCCCCTGTAAAGCTACAAGTTCCGGAAAGATCATCGTTAATATCCCGCAATGGTATAATAATTTAAATCCATAGGAAGGCTTGGAGGAAAGTATAATTTTATTCAACTCGGTGGAAATTCTTTCCATTGACACAATAGACAAACGTTCCTTATGATGGGCAATGGCATCAAAAGTATCCGGATCAATATCAAAGCTCAATTGGGAGGCAAAACGTATGGCCCGCATCATTCTTAAAGGATCATCGGAGAATGTAATCTCCGGATCAAGCGGGGTACGAATAACTTTTCTTTTTAAATCCCTCACTCCATCAAAAGGATCAACAAGCTCCCCGAATTTCCCCTTGTTAATACTGAAAGCAAGTGCATTTATGGTAAAATCCCTCCTTTTCTGATCGTCTTCCAGTGTTCCATCTTCCACGATGGGGTTGCGAGAATCTCTGATATAGGATTCTTTCCGTGCGCCTACAAATTCCAGTTCCAGGTCCTTATGACGCAACATGGCCGTTCCGAAATTTTTAAATACCGATAGCTTGTCTTCCCTTCCGAGCTTTTTTCCAACACAGGTGGCCAAAGCTATACCACTTCCCACACATACAAAGTCAATGTCTTTGGAAGGGCGATTTAACAATACATCCCTGACAAATCCTCCTACCACATACGTCTCAAGACCAAGCTCTTCAGCGCATTGAGAAACTACCTCAAATACCGGCTCCTTCTTTAAAACTTCGGAATAATTTTCAACCATTTACAGACGCTATTTTCTTAAAAATTTAACTTCTCCATCCAGGCCCAGCTTCATCAACGTAGAATGTTTAATCTTGCATCGTTCACTGCGCCGTAAATCAACCAAATAATCTGCAGATGCTGAAAGTAAAGGATCAAGTTCGGCAAAAGAACCGGGAGGCTTGCCTGAGCCTATATATGCCTGAGTGGCTACCAGTGGCTTATGCAATCGCTGAATCACTTTTTGACAAAAAGGGTCTTTCACCAGACGAATAGCCACTGAACCATCCGCACCTAATACATAAGGAGGAAGCTGCCTTCCTTCAGGATAAATAATGGTAAGAGGCTTTTCAGAGAATTCGATAATATCCCAAACAATTTCAGGAATTTTAACCACATAATCATACAGTTGGCCAATTTCTGCTATCAGCAACACAAGTCCATCTTGTTCCGGACGCTCTATTATGCTCTTTAATTTCAAAACAGCTTTTTCATTGGTAGCATCACAACCTATCCCCCAGCATGTGTCCGTAGGATAAACCACAACCCCTCCGCTTTTGAAGACCTCTAACGCTTTTTTTATTTCTGTTTCCATTCCGGCTACAAATGTAATCTTAAAAAAATAATTAATCAGGCTTTCTTAAAAATGTTCCACTATGTATACTTTCCTGCATTTTAGGGGAAATTTTACAGTCCTTAAAAAGACCTCAGAAAACCTGAAATTATTAATCTGTTAATTTAAAGTACATTATATTAAAAATTTAAGCAAAAATATGGTAATTCAGATCATGAAATGTTTTACTGAAAAGAATCGTAGAATTTTATCATCAGTATATAAAAAAATACATCGGATGTTATACCTTTGTATCCCATAAGTTCACCTGAACAAACTTATGGGATCTGTTAAATATATTTTCGTTACCGGTGGGGTAACATCTTCCTTAGGAAAAGGCATAATTTCCGCATCACTGGGCAAACTTCTTCAAGCCCGTGGTTTTTCTGTCACCATTCAAAAATTCGATCCATATATTAATGTGGATCCCGGAACACTCAATCCGTATGAGCATGGAGAATGTTTCGTAACTGAAGATGGTGCAGAAACAGACCTGGATCTGGGCCATTATGAACGTTTTTTAAACACCCCTACTTCGCAGGCAAACAATGTTACTACCGGAAGGATATACCATACGGTTATTTCCAAAGAACGAGAAGGCGCATTTCTGGGTAAAACGGTGCAGGTAGTACCTCATATTACCGATGAATTAAAGCGTAACTTTCAACTATTGGGTGAAACCGGTAAGTACGATATCGTGATTACCGAAATTGGTGGCTGTGTAGGAGATATTGAATCTTTGCCATTCATAGAAGCCGTAAGACAGTTTAGGTGGGAAATGGGGCAAAACGACACACTTGTCATACACCTTACCCTGGTACCTTTCCTAAAAGCAGCAGGCGAACTGAAAACAAAACCAACCCAACATTCGGTAAGGCAATTATCTGAAGCCGGTATTCAACCAGATATCCTGGTTTGCAGAACCGAGCATTCTCTGCCAAATGACATCAGAAAAAAAATAGCCTTATTCTGTAACGTACATGTAAATTCTGTCATAGAATCCATGGACGCAGAAACCATATACGATGTACCCCTATTAATGCGTAAAGAGAAGCTGGACGAAAGGGTGCTGACTAAGCTAAAGCTGTCGCATAAACAGGAACCTGATATTGATGCTTGGAAATTTTTCCTCGGGAAATTAAAGAACCCTACCTGTGATGTGAACATAGGCCTGGTAGGAAAATATGTCGAACTTCCTGATGCTTATAAGTCCATTATCGAATCTTTTGTGCATTCCGGAGCAGAAAATGAATGTAAAGTAAATCTTAAATTTATTCAGTCGGAAAATTTAACCCCTGACAATATCGATTTTTACATGCATGGCCTGCATGGTATACTGGTTGCACCCGGTTTTGGAGAAAGAGGCATAGAAGGTAAAATTGAAGCTGTTAAATATGCCCGTGAACACAAAGTGCCATTTTTTGGTATTTGCCTGGGTATGCAATGTGCCGTAATAGAATTCGGTCGTAATGTACTTGGATTTAAAGATGCAGCATCAACAGAAATGGACAAAAACACCAAGCATCCTGTAATTGACATGATGGAGTCTCAAAAAAATATCACACAAAAAGGTGGTACAATGAGACTTGGAGCTTATCCATGTGAATTAACAAAGGGCACCAAAGCTTTTAATGTATATGGAAAAAGCCGTATCTCCGAAAGGCACAGACATCGATATGAGTTTAATAATAAGTTTTTGGATCAGTATGAAAAAGCCGGCATGATTTCTTCCGGTATAAACCCTGATTCAAAACTGGTTGAAATTGTAGAATTGAAAGATCACCCTTATTTTATTGGGGTACAGTTTCACCCGGAATTAAAAAGTACTGTTTTAAACCCACATCCTTTATTTATTAAGTTTGTGAAAGCAGCGCAGGATTGTTCAACAATAAATAGATAATTTTTTTTATAATTAAACAGTAATGGATAAAAATCAAACCATTGGATTAGTACTTATTACCTTATTAATGCTGGTGTATTTTGTCTTTTTTGGACAACAACCTACGCCGGACATTCAGGTTGCTCATGATACTACTACCGTACAACTTCCACAAGCTCGCCCCGATGTAGCTGCACCAGCAGCTCCAACGGAAGAAATTGATGAAGAAACAAGACAACGATACGGAGAGTTGGCTACAGGGGCAACAGGTACCGCAAGAAGAATTGTTCTGGAAAATGAACTGGTTCGTCTGCAACTTAACTCTCATGGAGGGAAAATTGACAGCGTACTTCTAAAAGAATATTTCACGCATGACCAGGAGCCGCTTTACCTGATCAGAGCAGAACAAAGCCGCATGGAACTTCTGGCTCAGACAGCCCAAGGGGAAG
>JBKBXU010000252.1:0-7093 GCA_046313675.1 Cytophagaceae bacterium | reverse complement strand
GTTTGTAAAATAGTCAGACCACGAGATGGCTACAGCAATGTTTCCTATGGCATATTCCATAATCAGATCCCAGCCGATAATCCATGCAAGAAGTTCTCCGAAAGCAACATAGGCGTAGGTATAGGCGCTTCCGGCTAAAGGTATGCCCGATGCAAATTCAGCATAACACAATGCAGAAAAAAGACAGGTTATGGCCGTGAATATAAATAGTAAACTAACGGCAGGCCCTCCGGCAGCACTGGCATTGCCAATGGTACTGAATATGCCGGCTCCGATTATTGCTGCGATTCCAAAAGATGTAAGGTCTTTCAGTGTAAGGTTTCGTGTTAATTTCTTTTCACTCCTCAGTTCCTCGATCCTGGCTAGCGTTGTTTCAATATTTTTCTTTCTGAAAATTTGTCGCATTTGAAATTATCTTACTTCAGTTAAGAACAGCATCAATAGAAATATTTACCAAATATAGAGAATTGTACAAATGATGTAGAATTAATACTGTCAAATCTTACATGACTTACTTTTTGTTTAAGGAACCTGTTATTTAAAATGGACCTTATACTATAGAAATTAATCGGATATGAAAATTCTTATACTATCTCTGACTCTTTTTATGAACTACATCCTGCTGTCGGGCTTTAAAGGTGATCCTGTGAAAACTGATGGTACCCGAATTGAGTGGAAGGAAAATTATAAACTTCGCTGGGAGGATTTTGCAGGCGATTGTGGCGGCGATGGCAAACATTCCGCCATGACTTGTAGCGATATCAATGTGAAAAGCTATAAAAAAGGCGATCGGATATTTTACAATGTTTCCAGTTCTTTTATGAAAGAAGTTTCATGGACTAAAAGTAAATCAGAAGCTTTGTTAGCCCATGAGCAACTTCATTTTGATATTACAGAGCTGTACGGAAGAAAAATGAGAAAGGCCTTGAGTGAACCCCAACGAAATCTTACCAAACAAGAATTTAAAGCTATAATAGACCCTGTATTTGACGAATGGGGTAAAATGGAAAAGCTTTATGATAAAGAAACGCGTCATGGCTTAAATAAGGTAAAACAAAAAGAATGGGAGCAGATGGTCGAAAGGAAATTGCACGAGCTTGATGCATACAAAAAATCTTTTCACACACCTAAAACTATGAGCTCGGAAAAAAATCAATCTTCCTGTGAAGCAAGCCATAAGTGTGAATTACACTAAAAAAGCATTTTGATCAGGTAAAAAGGATAGGGAAGAATTCTTCCTTGTCCTTTTTACTTTTTATATATATTTGCAGCTATTATGAAAACATCTAAAGTAGCAGGAGTGGGGCATTATGTGCCTGAAACCATAGTGCGAAATCAGGATCTGACATCTTATATGGATACCAGTGATGAATGGATTGTAGAGCGTACTGGCATTAAGGAACGACGTTTTTTTAAGGAAGGACTTGATACAGTTTCCAATATGGGTGCAAAAGCTTCACTTATTGCCCTTCAAAGAGCCAATATAGATGTTATGGATGTGGATATGATCGTATTTGCCACGCTCAGTCCCGATTATAACTTCCCCGGTTCCGGCGTTTTAATGCAAAGGGAACTCGGACTTAAGAATATTCCTGCTTTAGATATTCGCATGCAATGTGGGGGATTTATATATGCTCTTTCCATTGCTGATCAGTTTATTAAAACCGGCAATCACAAGACTATTTTAGTTGTTGGCAGTGAGATTCAGTCCAATGTGATGGAGTTGAGCAACAGGGGTAGGAATATGGCCGTTATTTTTGGGGATGGAGCCGGTGCGGTTGTTTTGCAGGCAAGTGATGAAGGAAGGGGAATATTGTCCACACATCTCCATAGTGACGGAAGCCATGCAGAGGAGCTCATGTTGGCGCATCCCGGAAGCAACAAAAAACAGCGAATAACAGCGGAAATGATTGCAGATGGAAGTTTTCTTCCTCATATGAATGGGCAGTTGGTGTTCAAAAATGCTGTTCAGCGGTTTCCCGAAGTAATACAGGAAGCCTTGGATGCAAATAAGCTGTCAGTAAAAGACATAGATTTGCTGATCCCTCATCAGGCAAACCTGCGAATATCTGAATATGTACAACAAAAAATGGAGCTATCTCCGGATAAAGTCTATAATAATATTCAAAAGTATGGTAATACCACCGCAGCTTCTATACCGATTGCTATGAGTGAGGCTTGGGAAGAGGGTAGGATCAGGGAGAATGACCTGCTATGCCTTGCTGCTTTTGGAAGTGGTTTTGTATGGGCAAGTGCTTTGATAAAATGGTGATTAATTAAATCAGTATGAAAAGAAAAGGCAAGATACTTTTTTATAGAAAACACCAGAAAAAGATCTTTATACTTCTTGGCCAACGTAGCTCAAAGGAAGGGGAAGTATTTTGGTGGATTCCGGGTGGTGGTGTCGAAGGTGATGAAACGTTCTTTCAGGGAGCAGTTAGAGAGTTATATGAAGAATTGGTTCCCACGGAATCAATGGAAATAGCGGTTAATCTTTACCATACCGGAGAACCTGAGTACATTGGTTATAAAACTTCGTTTTCAGAAAACAGGATTTTCTTTATTCCTTTACAGGACGCAACTGTTCCTGAAATTAAGGATGAATTTGATCTGCTTAAATGGTTTGCTTCTGATGAATTGCCTGAGAATATGTCCAGTCAATTCTATAAAATTAAAGATCAGGTTTTTAACAAGTTAAGGCTGGTATGAAAATTAAAGGTTGAAGAATAGTACTGCAACACCAAAATAAATCAGCAAGCCTGTTATATCAACAATGGTTGTAATAGCAGGACTGGCCGCCACTGCTGGATCTCCTTTTAGCCTTTTTACTATTAATGGCAATCCTGCACCTATGACTGTTGCAGATATGACTTGCAGGGCAAGTGCTAAAGAAATAGCAAAAGCAATCTGGTAGAGGTTATACGCATCAGGAATATGCATGCCCCAGGATAGTATGAGAACTTTGCCAAAAGCTATAGTTCCAAGACAAGCAGCTAATATGGTGGATATCTGGGCTTCTTTCCAGATAATTTTAAACCAGTTTTTTACCGTTACCTGTCCCAGCGCCAGGGCTCTTACTACCACAGTGGCTGCCTGACTGCCGGCATTTCCTCCGGTATCAGCTACCATGGGCATATAAAGTGCCAGTATAAGAAGCTTGTCGATGGCTCCTTCAAAATGATGAATAATCATCCCGGATAATATACCCACTATAGCCAATGATATAATCCAAAATACTCTTTTTCTAAAATGTGCCCAGGTAGAAGCCTGTAGATATTCAACTTCATCCTTATCAGGGACAATACCCATAAATTTTTCAAAATCTTCGGTATGTTCTGCACGGATTACCTCTATTACTTCATCATGTGTTACTATACCTACGAGTTGCTTCTGATGATTAAGCACAGGAATTGCCATTAAATCATACTTTTCCACTTTTGCTGCTACACTTTCCCTGTCCTCATCCACAAAAGCAAATATAAATTCTCTGTGCAGGGCATCCATCACCAGGGTTTTAGGCTCATCCAGAATAAGGTCTTTCAACGTAATGAAACCTTTTAATTGCATAAAATCATCTACGACGTATACGTAATAGATCATTTTCTTTGATGGAGAGTCAATTCGTACCTTTGCAATAGCTTGCTGACATGTCATATTTTCAAGCACTGTAGCAAAGTCGGTACTCATAATTCCTCCTGCTGTTTCGGGAGGATAGGCACTCAGGCGAATTACATCTTTTCGTATCTTTTTTGGCAGGAAGGGAAGTAGGGCAACCTGTTCCTGTTGGGTCATATGTTGAAATAAATCCGCACGACTTTCTGAATACATATGTTGAAATGCCGAAGCAAACCAACGAATGTCACCTTTTTGAGATAGTGATAGTTGCTTTCTGATATCAAATTCAGAAAGAATAAGTCCTTGTTGTTCATGGGAAAATTCAGGAAGAATATCCAATACCACCTGATCATCCAGCTTAAGAAGAATCTCACTGAGCTCAACAATAGCCAGACGTTTCATCTGGGGAACCATTTGTTTTGCTTCACCGCCTTTTTCAATTTCTCTTACCAGTATATTTTTATCTTCAACTGACATTGTAGGCTCTTCTTTAATCCAAAATTATAATTCCGTTTGTCTGTTGATTATTTCCCAGCTTACCTCATAAACTCCACGTTCTATGGTCATCAAGCTGGCTGCACGCTCAATTTTTTGATCATAGTTTCCACCGGCTACGATTTCGGCTGATATGCTGGTTTTACCCGGATGACTATCGTCCAGGCTCTTCAGAGATCTTAGCTGTAATTGCGTATCCTGATTAATAAAATGCATTAATAGCACACGAATGTGGTTCTCATAATCATTGCCGCATCGAATCGTAAGTTGATATCTGGTAGAGGAAACCTCACTTTTGCTGATAGGCCTTTTGCTTAATATTCTACCTAATGGCCTAAAAACAACATGAGAAAGCACGATCATTGCAGCGGTAATGACTGCTTCCAAAAACATTCCGGCTCCGGCCAGCGAGCCAACAGCAGCAGAACACCAGATGGTGGCAGCCGTATTTAACCCGGTAACATTGAGCCCTTCACGCATGATAACCCCGGCACCAAGAAAACCAATACCAGTCACAATTTGTCCTGCAACCCGGGTTGGATCACCCATAGTATCAGAAACTACCACCTGTGAAAAAAGGATATAAGCAGCTGCTCCGACCGATACCAGGGTGTTGGTTCTCAGTCCGGCACTTCTTTGTCGCCACTGTCTTTCAAAACCTACAAAAGCCCCTAAAATAAGGGCTAGGCTTAGTCTTAGTACGAAATCTGTTATAGGCATTTTCTTAATCTTTAATGGTTATTGTCTTCAACTGATATGATCAGAATAGGCACAATAAATTATAAAGGCACAAGAAAACGTATCACCTTTGCAAGATGGGTTAATTGGGTATAAAAACAGAGAATATTGTTAAATGGCGTTCTAAGCATTTTTTAAAATTTTCCCGAGAGGGAATGCTTGAAAATGCAAACCGAATTTCGGGTGGTTTAATTAAAAGTACATTGTCGACTCGGAATACTATCCATATCTGTTACGAATGATGCTAAACAAAATTAGTATTATACTAGGTTAATGCAAAAGCGGTAATAGTTTTTTTGAATAAAAATAAAAATCTCGCTGGAACGAAATAAAAAAACACTAAAGGGTTAATAAACTCTTTAGTATTGCTTGTTTAACAGGTTTTATAATTTTATTACATCTGTCCGTCTGTAGCTTGTCCATCCTGACCAGGTTCTGTTGCTTCCGGATCCTGAGCTTCTTGCGTTTCTTCGGCTGTGGTTTCGTCCTCAGGTGAAATTGCATCTGCTCCAGCACCGGGTGTTCCTGGAGAAACGTCCGGATGAGGATTCTCAGTAGAAGGCGCTCCTACACGTGTCCCTTCTCTTAGCCTTTGGTCCTCCGACAATTCGCTGTCGTCGCAAGCTGAAAATAGAAAGAATGTTCCTATGCCTAGCAGAATAAGTGTTTTTTTCATAATATAGTCTTAACTTACTTTAAGAGTAACTTTTAAGAAGGTAAAAAGTTTGAGAACTCAGCTATGACAAAACCAGATAGAATTATATTGTTTGACGGCATCTGTAACTTATGCGATGGTTTTGTGATTTTTATTTTGCAACGGGACCGTATGAAAAGATTTAAATTTCTATCTCTGCAATCTGATAGAGCAGCGTCTGTATTAGAAGAATATGGTCTTGAAAATCAAATCAACAGTATAGTATTAATCGATAATGGCAAGGCTTATACAAAATCAACAGCGGCATTACGGATTTTTAAAGGACTGAATAAAGGCTGGCCTTTGCTCTATGTATTAATTATTGTCCCCAAACCTTTAAGGGATTTCATATATAAGTTCGTTGCCAAAAATAGGTACAGATGGTTTGGGAAAAAAGAAGCCTGTCTGCTTCCGGATAGCAAATGGAAAGAGCATTTTTATTAAATTAATCCTACGTTTCCCCAAAACATCTTTGGAAATGACTAAGTTCTTTAGTTTCAAGCATTAGTTTTGAACCTATAACGTTAAACAAATATTCTCTCTAATGGTTAATTTGGTTTAAATCAGATTCTAGATTGAGACCTCTTGCATTTTTTATCCTTTTTTTAATCAGTACAAGTTTTTTAAAAGCACAGCCTGACCCTTTGTCAAGGTCCTACAAGGCTCATGAGCAATTGTGGATGGCCTTGTATTTAAAGAATTACCTTAGTCAAAAGATGGAGTTTGAGTTGGATATTCAACACAGACGACAAAGTTCTCCTGAAAACAGATTGGGTTTTTATGAAATTTATCAATATCAGGGATACCGTGCCTGGCTGCATTACCATGTAAGTGAAAAGCTACAGATCTCATTATCGCCACTTATGTATGTACACGGTGTTCCACTTTCAGAAGATGGATGGGGATTTTTACGGGAGCCTGAGGAGGAGTACCGGTTTTCTGCCCGATTGGAAAACAGCTATGAACATCGATATTTTGATTTGGATCACCGCTATGGGTTTGAGTTCAGATATCGTACCCGGTATGAAGATCTAAGCTATTTCTGGCATGAATATCGAACCCGATACATGCTTCGCTTCTCAAGGAAAATCACCTCAAATACATCTATGGAATTTTACAATGAGGTTTTTATTTCATTTGGCCGTTATATTCAATATAATATTTTTAGCGAGAACCGAACCTATCTCGGTATGCGAAGGAACGTAGGAGATAATCTACAAATAGAACTTGCCTATATGTTTTTACTCGAAAAACTCAGGTCGGGTCACAATTACAATGTTGTAAATGTTATATATGTGGCACTTCAATTTGAGAATCTTTTTCATAAAAGGCCTGTTCCATGAGTTGCCCCTTGGGTAATGATCCAAACTTAGGGTTATCAAGGTAATAGCATTTTATTAGGTTTTTTAGAAGGGAAAAATGAAGTTATTTTAAATTTTAAATTACTGGCGTCCGGTTAAAAAACAGGATTAGGTTTAGTCTCTTGGAAAAGTTATACTTACGGAAATAAAAAAAGAGGAAGACTCTACAATTGGACCTGTCTTGCCTTCC
>JBKBXU010000251.1:0-7109 GCA_046313675.1 Cytophagaceae bacterium | reverse complement strand
CAACTCCTCCTTATAAAACAACCATTGAGTCATATAAAGGTTTTATGGACAAATAAACTTTACCTGATAACTTTCGTTGAGATTTTATGTCATATCAATTTACCATTCTCCTTACTTTTAATTTAGCTTTGCTGATAAATGGTGAAATTATGGTTCAGCAAAATGGTTCTTTAAAAGAAAGCATAAAGCCGGTACTCGTTATTCACGGTGGTGCCGGTAATATTACCCCCCAACATCTGGATGCATCAGCCAGAGTACAGTATGAGCATAAGTTAAAAGAAGCTTTGGAAGTGGGCTATGCAATTCTGAATTCCGGCGGCAGTGGCCTGGATGCAGTCGAAACTACCGTGAAAATATTGGAAGATTCTCCCTTGTTTAATGCCGGCAAAGGATCTGTTCTTACCATGGATGGAAAGGTGGAAATGGACGCCTCGGTCATGAGCGGTAAAGATCTGAATGCAGGAGCTGTTGCTTCTGTCAGGACTATTAAAAATCCTATTTCGGCCGCAAGAAGGGTGATGGAAGCCTCACCTCATGTTTTGCTAGTTGGTGAAGGGGCAGAACAGTTCTCTGCTCAGCAGAATGTAGAAATTGTTTCGGAAGACTATTTTTTGACGGATCGGAGAAAGCAGGAACTTGAAAGAATTAAAAAGCGGAAAGATTCAGACACCACAGGAAATATCCATTTGTCCGAAGACCTTGATAAATATGGAACAGTGGGAGCAGTGGCTCTGGATAAACATGGTAATCTATACGCAGCGACCTCCACCGGGGGGATGGCTAACAAAAAATTTGGCAGGGTAGGAGATTCACCTATTATCGGCGCCGGAACGTATGCCTCCAATCAAACCTGTGCGGTTTCCTGTACCGGCCATGGTGAATATTTTATTCGTCTACAGGTTGCTAAGGAAGTTTCATCCTTAATGGCCTACAAAAATATGACCTTAAAAGAGGCTTCGGAATTCGTTATTCATAATTTGCTTGATCAACTAGGAGGGACGGGAGGTTTGATTGCAGTTGATAAGCATGGAAATGTTTCAATGCCTTTTAATACCTCAGGTATGTTTAGAGGGTATATAAAAGAAGGAAAAGTTGTGGTGGAAATTTTTAAATAAACCTATATTCCCTCATGGCCATTTGCCAGAATCATTAATTGTCTTTCAACAAAAGAAAGCTGTCTTTCAATTACATCAATTTGCTTATTTTTAAGAATCTCCTGATTTCTTTTTAAGGCTTGAAATCTTTCCTGCAACTCTGTTAGTTTTGCTTTGTTTTTGCGTATTCGAAGCACAAGTTTATCTTTTTCTTTGGTAAGTCTTTCTACTTTCATAGGCTAAAAGGTATTGATGAATATCTTAATACCTTGAATAAAATTTTTTGTTTGAGATTGGCAGCATATCAATTCGAGATTAATTTATCCAGGTTAAATTTTATCCGTAAAAGTTGACATAAAAACAAAATGACTGAACGTTTTGTAATGAGAGAAAATAAACCGATGAAAAATTATCTTTTTTGGATCCTGGTAATTGCTTTTTGCCTTCCAGGAATTCTGTCTTTTTTCTTTAAGGGGCAGGCCCGAGTATGCGCAGGTGTCGGAAAAGCAAAGGAGTGTACATAAAGTAATTAGCTCCGGGGTAAGTAAGATGGGTTTTATTACTATGAAACAACCCCTGTCTTCCAAAGAGATCGAACAAATTGATCCTTTTTACTTCTCTATTGTCATGGCCCTCATGAAGTTAAAAGTAATAACGCCGGATTGCCTTTTGGCTTACACCCACATCGTGGTTTTGAAACAATGACTTTTATTTTCAGTGGTGATGTAAAGCATAAAGACAGCAATGGCTTTGAAAGCTTTATTAAGGGTGGGAGGAGTGCAATGGATAATTATTTTTCCTCATTATCGGAAGATTTACAATAAGTTTACATAAAAAAGGTTAGAGTTTATAGAAAAAATGTTATAATTTCTTTAAAGAGTTAACATTTTAGTATAAATTCAGACTTTAAAATGTTAGATAGGATGAAAAAAATAATTCTTTTTGCTGCTTTTGTACTTGTCGCTCAGTTTGGATTCACTCAGGTTGATACCATTAACATAGATTCCCGTTGGAATACCTTACTTGATAAGTCAGGGTCATATCAGGAATATAAGGTGATCAAGAAAACAGAATTGACGAATTTTTGGAAAATATTTACTGATTCTTCCAAATATCAGCGTAACCTTCTGGTACAGGAACGGAAAATGGTCGCTGATCAGCGGAGTATGATTTCAGAACTGGAAAAAAAGATTGTCGACCTGAATTTAAAAGTAGATGAATTAAATAAAGTTAAAGATGAAATTACTTTTCTGGGTGCTTCTTTTAATAAGGATACTTATTCTTCGGTTCTTTGGTTTATAATTCTTGCTGTGGTAATCGGTGCCGCAGTTTGCTTATTTTTATACTATACAAGTTATAAAGTTGCCAAGCAAAAGGTAGGAGAATACGATCATTTGTTTAACCGCTTTGAAGAGTATAAGAAAAGCACCATTGAGAAGGAAAGAAAATTAAAAAGAGATCTGCAGACTCAGATTAATACGCTTGAAGAATATAAAAGTAAGAACAGGGTTTAAAGAGAGCGGGAGTGGGGAGCGAGAAAGAGAGCGGGGAGTGAGGAAGAGAGTGGAGAGCGTAGAGCTCAGAGTGAAGAATTAAAATTTAAAGATAATTCGAAATTCTATAAATGTATTTCCTACCTTTGATACTTACAGGCAATACCCATGATACAGGAGCTTCTCCGAAATTTACAAATTCCATCTTTAAATGATGTTCAGCAAGCCACATTAGACGCATCTGATACTCAGGAAAATATTTTATTATTATCCCCTACCGGTACAGGTAAAACACTGGCTTTTCTATTGCCGGTTTACAACTCCCTGGATTTACAAATATCAGATGTTCAGGTAATTATTCTTGTTCCTTCGCGTGAACTGGCCTTGCAGATTGAATCGGTTTTCAGAAAAATGGCTTCGGGTTTTAAGGTGAGTTGTTGTTATGGCGGACATCCTTTTAGTGTTGAAAAACAGAATCTCCATCAGCCTCCTGCCGTACTTGTTGGTACGCCTGGTAGAATAGCTGATCATATTCAAAGAGGGAGTGTGGATGTTTCAAAAGCTAACACATTGGTGTTGGATGAGTTTGATAAATCCCTCGAGTTAGGCTTTGCCAAAGAGATGACCTATATTATTCAGAATCTTAAAAGCATCAACAAAAGATATCTGACTTCTGCGACCAAATTAGAAACCCTGCCTTCATTCTTAGGTGTAGAGAATTTTTTCGAAATCAATTTTCTTACTGGCGCATTACCTGCCGGACTTAATCTTAAGGTAGTACAAAGCAAGGTAAAAGCAAAGGAAGAACATCTGTTTAACCTGATTTGCTCATTTAAAAATAGTCAGTCACTGATTTTTTGTAACCACAGGGAGATCGTTGAAAATGTGCAGATGAAATTACAAAGCATGGGTTTAACTACTGAAATGTTTCACGGTGGAATGGATCAGGTTGAGCGGGAAAAAGCGTTGGTAAAGTTTAAAAATGGGAGTTCTCCGGTGCTGGTTTGCACAGATCTTGCTGCACGGGGCTTAGATATTTCGGAGGTGAAATTTATTGTACATTATCAATTGCCTTTAGACCAGAAGTCGTTTATTCACAGAAATGGCAGAACGGCACGTATGAACACTGAAGGTGTTTCATACATATTTTTAACAGAAAATGAGTATCTGCCCGGATATATTCCGAAGTCGGTGCAAGATGAAAAACTTCTTTCTGCTGGCCGTCCAATAACACCTGAATGGGTTACCCTTTACATCTCCTTTGGCAAAAAAGACAAGATTAATAAAGTGGACATCGTCGGATTTATTCTCCAGAATGGGAAACTGGATAAAAGTGAATTGGGTAAAATTGAAGTTCAGGACCGCATTTCTTTTGCAGCAGTAGCAAGGGACAAGGCAGCTTCTCTTTTGGCACAATTGAATGATAAAAAAATTAAAAATAAGAAGGTTAAAGTTGAAATTGCCCGATAGGGATTTAGAATTGATAATTATTTGGATGTTTTTTTAGCTCGTCCGCTAAAGATTTTTTAATCTTAAATCATTTTCATTTTTTCCTCTAAACACTATTTCTTTATGTCAGTTAATAAGCATACAGCACAACATTATCAGGACAATAAAGAGGTTATGAATATATTTATTACCGGTGCCACTGGATATATTGGTGAATTATTGGCAATACGGCTGGCAAATGAAGGTCATAGCGTACATGCCCTGGTTCGTTCAGTGCAAAAAGCAGAAAAGCTTAAGCATCCTAATATCAGCATTCATGCAGGTGATATTTTGGATAATGAAAACCTGATAAAAGGGATGAAGGGCTGTGATGCAGTGTTTCACTTGGCTGCCTGTGCAACCGTTTGTTCTGATGACCTGACTTATTATGATATAAACGTCGGTGGTACAAAAAATATCATGGATGCGGCGGTAGAAACAGGTATTAAGAAAGTGATTTTTACATCTACTGCCGGAGTTTTTGGCCCTTCAGATGAATCAGGCCCTGTAAATGAAAAAACCACGAGGAATAAACCATTTTTTAATGACTATGAAGCTACTAAGGCAGAAGCTGAAGAGTTGGTTCTTACCTACAAGGATAAATTACATGTATGTATAGTAAATCCCACCCGAGTTTACGGAATCGGTGAAGAGAGTGAAAGTAATGCCGTTACTAAACTTATAAAGCTATATAAAAGCGGGAAGTGGAGGATAATCCCGGGTAATGGTAAGCGCATAGGAAACTACGTTTACGTCGAAGATGTAGTAAAAGGACATATTTTAGCTTTGAAGAAAGCTCCGAATGGTTCTCAATACCTGTTAGGAGGAGAAAATGCTTCCTATTCTCACTTATTCAAAACTATTGCAGAGGAAACCGGAATCAAAAGAACTTTGATCAAAATGCCTGTTTTTGTTATGCTCCTGGCTTCGGCCATTATGGTTTGGTGGGCTAAGCTGCGAAAGAAAAACCCTCTTATAACTCCAAAGTGGGTTAAGAAATATTTATTCAATTGGGAAGTGTCCAGTCAGAAGGCTATTGATGAGTTAGGTTATACCATTACTTCTTTGTCGGAAGGAATACTTCAAACGGATGATGATTTGAACGGAGGGCGGAATGATTCTTCGTACACACTTATAACAGGAGCTAGTTCCGGAATTGGAAAGTCTATAGCTGAAGAATGTGCCAGAAGAAGACAAAACCTATTATTGGTTGCTTTACCGGACTCCGGGCTTGATGAGTTTTGCGCCAGACTTGAAAAGAGGTACAGGATAAAAGCTTCATGGTATGAAGTCGACCTGACAAAAGAAAACTCTTCTGAAGAATTGCTTCATTGGTGTGTTGAAAATAACTACCAGGTCAAAACTTTAATAAATAATGCAGGTATGGGCAAGGATTGTTCCTTTTCCCAGACACCACTTTCTGAACTTCGAAATGTGATGTTGTTAAATATGGATGCGCTTGTTTCCATGACAAGAACCTTTGCCCCGGAGCTCAAAAAGAATGCTCCTGCATACATTCTCAATGTGGGGAGCGTAGCTTCATTTTTCCCTATCCCTTTCAAATGTGTGTATGCGGCATCCAAAAGCTTTGTGTATTCATTTTCTAAAGCATTAACCATGGAGCTTAAGCCTCATGATATACATGTCAGCTGCCTGTGTCCAGGGCCTACGGATACCAATGCAGAAATGAAGCTAAAACATAAGCATCTTGGTTGGAAAACCAGGTTTGTGGTATTGTCTCCTGAAAAGGTGGCTTCCCGTGCCGTCAACGGCCTCTATAAAAAAACAGGTATCATTATTCCCGGATGGACCAATCGTTTGGCTCTGTGTGTGGAGTATCTAATTCCTTCCCGGTTGAGTTCTTTAATTTTGATCAGGGGATTTAAGAAAAGTCAGGAAGCCCAACAAGAGGTGACAAACGATATAAAAGTTCGGTTTTCGCCTCCTAAATCAGGTGCGATTCCTAAGCAGAATACGTAAACCTGAAATAATGCAATAGAACTGTTTATTGCGTGATTTCTTGTTCCAATCAGACACTGCTACTCATAAAAGCATTTCCAACGAAGAGATTTACAAGGCATAGAGGAAAACAGACCCGACCTGCACGGTCAAAATCACGAAAAAATAATCAATGGTATCAAAGAAAATTTCATTGCCCCAATAAATTATTTGACTGCCTTTAAGTGTTTGTCTGTTAGTTATTAATCATTGTATCGTGTTGGTTTGTTGAATAAGGGGATTTTTATTTCTCCAACCCTTGCTAATTGTTTGTTTACTTTTTTCACTCCCGAATGTAGTGCTTATGTTCACTTAAAACTTATAAAAATTATGAAAAAAAAAGAATATTTACCATTTAGTTATTTTTATATTATCACATTTTTTCTTAGTTGTACTCTAAACGTTTATGCGCAAACACCTCAAATTGCCAGGCCTGATGGCTATGCTGGCTCAAGGGGAACAACGGGAGGTGGTAATGCAACACCAATAACTGTTTCTACAGCGGAAGCTTTTAGGAGTGCGGTAAATAATAATAATCCTGCTGTTATAATCGTAAATGGCAGGCTTAATGTAGGGGCTGTTACTGTTGGTTCTAATAAAACCATAGTTGGGGCAAATACCTCATCTGGTCTTTATGGAGGAACTATAAGAGTGAGGGGAACAAACTACATCTTTCAAAATCTTACCATTGGCCCGTCTAATGATGATTGTATAGAAATCCGGGGAGCGACAAATGTATTTATTACCAAATGTAACTTTTATGATGGAGCAGATGGTAATCTGGATATTGTGCGAGGTGCTGATTTTGTTACTGTTTCATGGTGTAAATTTTACTATGTAAATCAGAAAGACCATAAGTTCAGTATGCTTATTGGAAATGGGGATGGTGTTACCGACGATGATGGGAAACTACATATAACTTTACACCATAATTGGTTTGCGGAAGGTGTAAACTCAAGAATGCCACGTGTGAGATATGGATATGTTCATATTTTCAATAACTATTACAGCAGTAGCGGAAATAACTACTGTATAG
>JBKBXU010000250.1:0-7183 GCA_046313675.1 Cytophagaceae bacterium | reverse complement strand
TTTTTGCACTGCTGCATGATGAAAATAAAAATGATAAATCTGACAGCAATTGGATTGGTATGCCAAAAGAAGGTATTGCAGCATCCAATAATGCCAAAGGTTCATTTGGGCCGCCTAAGTTCAAAACTGCGCAATTTAAGCTGGGCAAAGAGCAGGTAGTGCAAAATATAAAAATGATTTATTTGTAAGATGAGATTAGAAGGGGGAAGAGTAAGTCATTACTGATTTTCTCCTCATCCCTGCATAAACTCACAAGGCTTGATTTGTCAATTGAATAAATAGGCTGCAATACCAAGTAATACACTTCCGCCAAGTACTTGAAGCATATTGATTTTAAATTTGAATAATGCTATGAAAGCCGTTACACCAATGAATAAGGCTATAAAATCTATCGTTTCCCATACCGGAACATCCAATCGCATCCCATAGCCTTCATATTTATGTACCTCGCCGAAAATGGCATGGACAGTAAACCAAATACCAAGGTTTAAAATTACGCCTACCACGGCAGCAGTAATTCCGGACAAAGCCGTTGTCAGGGATTTGTTCCCCCTAAGGTATTCGATGTAAGGTGCACCTAAAAAGATGTAGAGAAAGCAGGGGATAAAGGTTACCCAGGTAACAACGACAGATGCAAATACTCCGGCCCACATAGGATCCAGGTTTCCGGGGTTTCGGTAGGCTCCCATGAATCCGACAAACTGAACTACCTGAATTAATGGTCCCGGTGTTGTTTCGGCCATTCCGAGGCCATCAAGCATTTCTCCCGGCATCAGCCAACCGTACACTTCTACAGCTCGTTGAGCAATAAAAGCTAAAACTGAGTAAGCACCTCCAAAAGTTACCACTGCGGCCTTGCTGAAAAAAATACTTTCGCTGATGAATACGCTGTCATGTTCAAAGATCAGAAACAATAGACCGATGGGTAAGAACCAAAGTGCCAGCCATAATATAGCTGTCTTCAGTGATGATGTAAACGATGGTTTCGTGACATTCGCATCAAGCGTACGATCCAGGTAATATTCACTTTGCTGTAGATTAGTATCTTTTGCTTCATGTCCTTTGAGGACATAAAATTTATGTTCCCAGATTTTTCCGCCCAGGTAACCTATAAGGGCGGCGGCAAGAATAATGAAAGGAAAAGGTATATTGAAAGCAAAAATGGCTACAAAGGCAATCATTGCCAGTAGAATCATTACTTCATTTTTTAATGCCCTTTTTCCGATTTTAAAAACAGCCTGCACGACTATGGCCATCACGGCGGGCTTGATACCATAAAATATGGCTTGTACCAAAGGTGTTTCTCCCAATCCTGCATACAAAAGGCTAAGTATGAGTATGGCTATAAAGCCAGGCAATACAAATAAAGATCCAGCAACTATACCTCCTTTATGCTTATGCATGAGCCAGCCTATATATATGGTAAGTTGCTGTGCCTCCGGCCCGGGGAGAAGCATGCAATAGTTAAGGGCGTGGAGGAAACGGTTTTCACTGATCCATTTTTTCTCCTCGACCAAAAGTTTGTGCATAACTGCTATTTGGCCTGCCGGTCCCCCAAAGCTGTACATGGCTATCCTGAACCAGGTTTTAATGGCTTCGCTGAAAGGAATATGTTCTTGATTGTGAGAAGTACCTGTTTTGCCCATTTGATAAAATTGAAGAAAACGCAAGATTTATTTTCTATCAAAGTTTCAAATTAAGAAGAGATTTGTAAATGCCGAAATTTGCCCATGAATTTTTAAATGCAGGGTTATATGGTTTCAGGAACATTGTGATTAGAAAACATCCGCTGGAAATAATTGGAATTCCAATAAGGTGGGTTTTTGAAATTATCTTCTGGTTCAAATAGAAAAATACATACAGGATGATAAGCAATGCACTGACCCTTGTGGCAACTACAAAAGCTACTAAGTGAGTTTTTTACCGGATATATACTGAGTAATTCAAGATAGGGTAATTTGTTTGTGTAAATACTTTGCTAACTGCCGATTATTGTCTAAGGACTTTTACATTCTCGGAGGTATCATTCTTAAAAAAATCTGATACGCCATAGTGTTCTGTGCTCCATAATATGGAATTAAATCGGAACTGGTTCGATGTAAAGTCAGGGTAAAACCTGCATCCAGCCAAAAGTAGCGGTTTTTAAGTAGATAAACAGATGCACCGGGTTTTATAGCCCCTATCCAGATATTTTCATACTCATCAAAATGGTGGTCGTTATGCCCATTATCATCGTGATGGCCGTTTTCTCCTATACCCAGTTCATGAAATGATTTTTGTAATAACTCTGCCCTTGCAAAAACATTAAACCTCTTCATTTGAAGCGCCGATTCCAGTAAAAATGAATTCGATGGAAGAATTTCATCTGGTACGGCCCTGTCCCAACTTCTATTGAGGCCGTAAACAAGGGAAGAAGAAAGAACAGTTTCCTCGTTCAACCAGGTATTATGAAGAACGGAGGCTGTTAAACGGTTTACATCCCTTTCCGGCTCATGTACTTCCGGTGAATGTAGATAGCTATAGGAGGCTTGTAGTGCAAGGGAATTTCCCAATAAGTAATTAACCCTGCCGCTGTAGGAGTCGAATCGGGGCTCATCAAACCATAGTCTGTCTTCGCCCGGTTCTCTTCCGGTAAACCAGGAACCTTCAATTCTCAGTCTTTTGTACCGGAAACCGGTGGTGGCCACTCCATAAATAATATGTGTGGCATCCTGCCAATGGTGTCCCAAGGGAGAGTCAGGAATGTTCAAGCCGGAAGGCCTGTGCATAAATGCCGGAGGGCCTATGGCCGGTTCTCCTGGATACCCTAAATAAACATAAGCATCAATTTCGTCTGTAAAAGCATGGCTGTAAGCTATGGCAAGCTCAGAAAACAGGTCGTGGGGATGTTGCCGGTCAATGAGGGGAATGTTCTGGTGCGTTTCTCCTGTCTGGTAAAGAAGGGGATATCCGCTGCCGCCCATTATCAGAGGGTCCGCTGAAAACATCCCTCTGATGGAAAGTAAACCTTTTTTACCTATTTCTCTGCTTCCCATAGCCATAATCCAGGTGGGCATAAAGAACTCATTGGTGCCACGAAAATCCGGATTATGTGGATTTTGAAAAGTATATGCCGGGAAAATACCATAATGCAGCATCATGTTCCACTCTCCGGTACGGGCATAATTCATGTACATGGGAGAATTAATGGGGTGCCAGGCAGTACCGGAACCATTGACGGTCATAGGTAAGTTTTTGGAAAGAAAGGATGGGATAGCATCCATGTCATGTTCCTCATGCGCATGGTGCTCACCTTGTCCATGGGGATGCTGTGCCAAGCTGGATTCGTATTTATGAAGGCAAAAAAACATTAACAGCAGTAGGTGAACTTTTCTCATGTCTATAGAAAATAGTTAATGCTGTTAGTAACATGCGCTTTTTGGTTTTGTTATAAAAGAGTTTGATTGATGATGCGATGATAAGATTCTCGGACTACGGCCTTAGATTTGACAGAGGTCTAATAGTGTCAAGTGCTTCAGTACCTGAGTTTTTGGTAGTATGCTGTTTTTTTAACATTATACAGTTATTCCTGTTTCTTTTACGAGAATAGAAACTAATGGAAAAAGTATAATTTTTACTGGTTTATAAACTAGAATAGGGAAAAGAACTGAAACCTTTAAGATGGCTGAGTTGAGCGAATAATAATTTTAAACATTTCTTTACATGAGAGGTGTTATTTATCTATCTGTCATTTATTGCCATTTTGAACTATTATCCTTAGAGCGAATACCGCTAACAAATTTTTATTGTAGCAACCCAAATTTTTAAGAAGATGGATCATAAACATCATAAGAACCACCATCACGAACACCAAGCATCCGAACCCCAAAAACAGATAGAAGAAGAAACCATGCATGGCCATCATGGGGAAGAGCATACCAGCGGACATGGAGGCCATGAGGGCCATCATGAACATATGATTGAGGATTTTAAACGGAGGTTTTGGGTTTCCCTGATCATTACTTTCCCTATCATAGCGCTATCAGAGATGATCCAGCATTGGTTTGGTTTTGAAATTGCCTTTCCCGGTGACAGGTTTGTGCTGGCGGGATTAAGTACCTTTGTGTTCTTTTATGGGGGCTGGCCTTTCCTGACAGGCCTTTGGGACGAGGTCAGGAAAAGTGCCATAGGGATGATGACCTTGATAGGAATAGCCATTACCGTTGCCTGGGCATATAGTTTTGTCATCACTCTTGGTCTGGAAGGAATGGATTTCTATTGGGAAATGGCCTCGCTGATTGTTATCATGCTGTTCGGGCATTGGATGGAAATGAAATCTATTTCGGGTGCCTCCAGGGCTCTTGATCTGCTGGTGAAAATGATGCCTTCGACGGCGCACCTGATAAAAGATGGGACTACGCAGGAAGTACGGGTGGATGAACTGAAAAAAGGCGATCTGATTATGGTGAAGCCGGGTGAAAAAATCCCTGCGGATGGTGTCGTTGTGGAGGGGGAAAGCCATCTGGATGAAAGTATGCTTACCGGAGAAAGTAAACCTGTCAGTAAATCTAAAGACGATAAAGCCATAGGTGGCTCTGTGAACGGCGATGGATCTTTAAAGATCAGAATTGAAAGCATGGGGAAAGACAGTTATCTGAACAAGGTGATAAAGCTTGTGGAAGATGCCCAGAAAATCAAGTCCAAAACGCAGCACCTGGCAGACCGTGCCGCTAAAATTTTAACTTTCGTTGCCCTTGGAGGTGGTTTTCTGACCTTGACCGTGTGGCTTCTTCTTGGCTTTGAATTTGTTTTTGCCCTCGAACGAATGGTGACGGTAATGGTTATTTCCTGTCCGCATGCTTTAGGACTGGCTGTACCTTTGGTAGTGGCTATTTCTACAACCATTTCTGCTTCCAAAGGGCTGCTGATAAGAAACCGTACCGCATTTGAAAATGCCCGAAAAATCACTACCATTGTTTTTGATAAAACAGGTACGCTTACCAAAGGATCTCACCAACTTTCAAAGATTGTATCTCTGCAAGAGGGTCTAGACGACAAGGAGCTTTTACAGTTGGCAGCCGGAGTTGAGCAGCATTCCGAACATTATATTGCGAAAGGCATATTGGTTAAAGCTAAAGAAATGGAGGTGTCTGTTCCGTCCTCTGAAAATTTTAAATCCATATCGGGAGTTGGGATTGAAGGGGATGTTAATGGAAGGCAAATTAAAGTTACCGGTCCAAATTATTTAAAAGAGAAGAATATCGAAATCCCTTCTTCGGTTTCCGATGAAGGAGCCGCCACAATCGTGTATGTCCTGGAGAATGGAGAACTTATCGGTTACATGAGTTTTGCGGATGAAATTCGGGAAGAATCTTTTAAAGCAATTAAAATGCTTAAAGACGATGGAATAAAAAATCTGCTTCTTACCGGGGATAATGAAAGGGTGGCCAAAAGTGTAAGCGATGAGCTTCATATGGACGGGTATTTTGCCAATGTTCTTCCGGATAAGAAACAGGAGAAGATTAAGGAACTACAAGGTCAGGGAGAATTTGTGGCCATGACCGGGGACGGGGTGAACGATGCCCCGGCACTTGCACAGGCGGATGTCGGCATAGCAGTAGGTTCCGGTACGGATGTGGCTGCCGAAACTGCGGACATTGTCCTTGTAAATTCCAATCCCCGTGATATTGCCTCCCTTATACTTTTTGGAAAAGCAACACATAGAAAAATGATCCAGAACCTCGCCTGGGCAACAGGTTACAATGTAGTAGCCATACCATTGGCAGCAGGTGTTTTATACAATCAAGGAATTGTCCTTAGTCCGGCAATTGGTGCAGTGCTTATGAGCCTTAGTACTATAATTGTAGCGATAAATGCGCAGCTATTAAAAAGGGATATGGTTTGATGGTTAAATAGCTCATCAGTAGCTTTGTACTTTTAATTTTCTATAGTAGATAAAATGATTTTAAAAAGTAGTTTTCTGATGGGCATTTAGATATAAAATCTTTTCTCTGGCGTGCGGTTGAGCTTCTCTGATAATAGCGTAAAAGTTAGTTTAGTTATGGTGAGAATTTAAAAAGACATCTGACAGCTCAAGGGTGTGAAAGTTTAGTAGCCCCCTGGCGAGGGCTACTTTTTAGACTGTGGCCTTTTCGTGCTTTTCCAGGCCTTTCATGAAGCCTTTAAAAATCCTAAGGTGCTTCTCTTCATCAGCCAATAAGGCAATACACAAATCCTGAGTTACAAAATCCGTACCATCGGTTAGCAAAATGATGTTTTTATAGGTCTCAATGGCATCTGACTCAGCATCAATTACCCCCTGAACAACATGTTTTAAATCCGTTGTATCCGAAGACGGCTGATTTGTGGTTTGAGCTGCCTTAAAATCCATTGATCCCTCCACTGTGCCATCAAGTTCTTTTATTCTTTCGGCAAGTTTCCTGGAGTGCCCCAATTCATCGGTGACTTCCCCCGCAAGAATTTCTTTTACCTCCTCAGCTCTTATGCCGTCAAGATTAATGGCATTGGCCTGATAGTTAATAATAGTCTCTATTTCTTTCCAGTATGCTTTTTGCAAAGCATTAATAATTTCTTCTTTCTTCTCCATAAGATGCCTTTTGTTCACTTTTATATATTAACTTTTAACCTCTTTTTATTGTTTTCGATCAGTTTTTCTAAGTGTGGAAATAAATGTGATTATTTTTTATCCTATGGTGTATTTTCTCCGTAAAAGACTTTACTGTCTAAAAACAATTACCATGACTATACGCCAAGCCCTAATTCTGCCTCTTTTGTTTCTTGCATTATCCTGTAATAAAAATGAAGAAGAGCAGGTCCCAGAGGTGAATTTTAACACTGCAGCATGTGCATTTTTGGGTGAATTCGATAATGAAGAAATTATCATTTATGGAGGTGGTCGCCAGCTTTACGACTGCCAGATGTTTGTGCATGAAACGGAATCCAGACGGGTATACGTTGGGACTATTGACAAATCAACTGACTCGGATGGAATTAAAATTGTTTTCCATGATCATACAACGGAGGAAGGAAAGATACCTACCAATTCACAGTTTTTGGCTTTGTTTGAAAAAGGAGACGTTGCCTTTCATACCGGAACCGAGACAGGCGTTAAAATAGCTTATACAGATAAGAACCTTGTGGAATGGTCATCCGGGGTTCCGGTGGAAGGAGTTGTCTTTAAATT